>NZ_JBXWRY010000023.1:0-70515 GCF_059613135.1 Ruegeria sp. BHSB196 | reverse complement strand
GTTTCTTGGGACCCTTCGGAGTCTGATCCTCACCGGTTGCTATGAACACGATCAGGAAATCCGCATGATCGGCGCCCGAGATGAAATGCTTGGTGCCGTTGACCACCCAATCGCCACCGTCCCGCACGGCGGCGCATTTCATTCCGCGCACATCCGATCCCGCGCTGGGTTCGGTCATGGCCAGCGCGTCCATGCGCTCGCCCCGCACCGCCGGCATCAGATAGCGTTCGACCTGCTCGCCCTCGCAGGCCATCAGGATGTTCTGCGGCCTTCCGAAGAAATGGTTGAGCGCCATCGATCCGCGCCCCAACTCCCGTTCGACCAGCGCAAATTCCAGATGGTTCAGGCCCGCGCAACCGACGCTTTCGGGAAAGTTGCAGGCATAGAACCCCAGTTCGATGGTCTTGCGCTTGATCTCGTCGGCGATCTCTTTTGGCACTTCGCCGGTGCGCTCCACCAGATCTTCGTGAGGATAGATCTCGTTCTCGACAAAGCTTCGCACGGTCGAGGCGATCATTTCCTGTTCGTCGGACAGGCCGTATTGCATTTCACGTCTCCAAGCCGGGTTGCGATTATCCTGACCGGGCTTGCCGTGGCGATCATGCAGAATTAGAACCTGGACATGCAGTTCTGGACAAAATCCCCCTTGGCATCGCAGCAGATCGGCGTCTTGCTGTTCGACGGGTTCTCCAACCACTGCCTTGCGAACACGGTCGAGCCGCTGCGCGCGGCGAACACCTTGTCGGGGCAATCGCTGTACCGTTGGCAATTCCTGTCGCTTGCGCTCGAACCCGTGACCTCTTCTTCCGGACTTCAGGTTTCGCCCCACGACAGGCTCGGCAACGTGTCGGGCGACATGCTGGTGGTCATGCCGTCCTATGGGTTTCGCGAACACGGCGGGTGGAGGACGCAAACGAGCCTGCGCGCGGCGGCAGGCAGGTTCCGCCGATTGGCAGGGATGGATACCGGCAGCTGGCTGCTGGCTGAGGCCGGGCTTCTGGACGGCCACCGCGCCACGATCCATTGGGAGGAATTGACCGGGTTCTCCGAACGTTTCCCCGAGGTCGAGACCTGCCGCGAACGCTTTGTGATCGATGGCAACCGCATCACATGTTCCGGTGCGATGGCGGCATTTGACCTGATCATGCATCTGATCGGGCTGGACCAGGGACAGGCCTTGGCGCTGGAGGTGGCACAGCTGTTCATGACCCGCGATTCCGCGCGGTCGCACGCTGGCGGGGCCGGGTCGGCCAGCGCATTCGTCAACCGCGCCTTGGCGCTAATGCAGGAGCATCTGGAATCTCCGCTGTCGATTCCCGAAATCGCCCGCCGGGTCGGCCGGTCGCAGAAAGTGCTGGAGGCGCGCATGCGCGCGGATCTGGGGGCCAGCCCGGCGCGGGTCTATCGCCGCCTGCGGCTCAACCTGGCGCGCAAGCTCGTGACCGAAACCGACCTGTCCATCGCCGAGATCGCATTGCGCTCCGGCTATGAAGACCCCAGCGCGCTGACCCGCGCTTTCGGCGCCGAGTTTGGCGCAACGCCCAGATCGCTGCGGGCGGTCAACACTTGACCGCCGGGCCGTGGCCCGAACCGGTCCGGCTCAGGTATACATCTGCTTTTTGAAGGCGCGTGTCCGCGCCGTCGCCTCGGCCGACCCGTCGTGGTAGGTGCCGAACCACTTGTCGAACGGTATCTCGGACGTACCGTAGTTGCATTCGAAATACCGGTGATGCAGCTGGTGAAAGAAGTCCCCTGCCCGCGCGGCCTCGGTATCGCCGGCCTTCAATTTTTCGAAGCCGGAATGGGACAGGACCGGGCTGATCTGTTGGAAATAGGCGTGAAACAGCAGGTGCAACGGATGCGACGGCACGATGAGGTGGATGAAGTAGGTCGTGAAGTACAGGAAGTTCTCGAACCAATGGTTCGAGATGCCCGACCACGGCCCGGTATTGACGTTGCGGTGATGCACGGCATGCACGTGCTTGTAGAGTTTCGGGTGATGTTCCAGCCTGTGCACCCAATAGAAGTGCAGCCCCGACCACATCGGGATGAAGAACATCCAGACCACGAACCAGACCAGCGCGCTGGCCCAAGTGACCGTAGGCACATAGGCATTGGCCATCGCCCAGTAGATCACCCATTGATAGAGCGTCGCCACAGTCATCGCGCTGCCGAGCGTCCACCAGATATTGTCCCAGACCTGGTTGCGGAACGTGAAGGTGCCGTTGTCACGGATCAGATCGCGGCGGTCGAATTTCTTGTAGGTTCCCTGCCCCTTGCGCAGAAAGAGCCACCAGTGCAGGCTGCCGGCCACAAGGATCTGCGGCACCATGTTCAGCAGCCAGACACGGAACATCCAGCCCGGCGCGAAGGTCTGCATGGCGTCCAGCGGCGGCAGGAAGACCGCATAGGCGATCACCGCCAGTGCAAGGCACAGGGTCAGCGACGTGATTTGCAGCCAGGCGCCGCTGTACCATTTGAGCACCGCCGACGGGCGCGGCGGCCAGTCGAACAGAGGGTTCAGGCCGACCGGGCCTTCGGGGCGATAGTTCCAGCGGGCGGCTTCGGGATCTTGTGCGGTTTCCGTCATGGGCGTGATCCTTTTGCGTCAGACTGCGCCAGTTTCCGTGCGCCAGGTCAACTGGCGTAGTCGGACCCTTCGGCATCGAGGATGGCTTTGATCTCGCGCATGTGAGCCTCGGCCTGGCCTGGATAGTCTTCGAGTTCCTGCGCGGTCCTTTCGGCGATCTCGTGCGACAGCACGCGCAGCTTCTGACCGGTCTGCAATGCGCGGATGTAGGTTTCCGCGGCGCGCTCGAAGTAATAGAGCCTGTTCAGGGCATCCGCGGTGTCGCTGCCGATCACCAGCACGCCATGATTGCCCATGATCATGACCTTCTTCTTGGGATCGGAGAGCATCGAGGCGCAGCGTTCGCCTTCGCTTTCAAAGGCGAGCCCGCCGAATTGCTCGTCGATGACGTAGCGGTTGTAGAAGGTCGCCGTGTTCTGGTCGATCGGCGGCAAGGTGCTGTCGGCAAGCGAGGCCAGGACAGTGGCGAAGATCGAATGCACATGCATGACGCAGCGCGCGTGCGGGCAGCGCCGGTGGATCGAGCCATGCAGGCCCCAGGCGGTCGGGTCAGGAGCGCCCGGCATCTTCATCGTGTCGGGGTCGTTTGCGTCGAGCAACAGAAGGTCCGACGCCCGGATGCGTTTGAAATGCATCTGGTTCGGATTCATCAGGAACCGGGTGCCGTCATCGTTTACCGCAAGGCTGAAATGGTTCGCCACGCCCTCATGCATGTTGAGCCGTTCGGTCCACCGAAACGCCGCCGCCATGTCGACGCGTTCTTGCCAGTGGTCGATGTTCGGGCGCAGGTTGGCGACACTCATTTCCGATCTCCTTGCCATGATGGCAGTTCCCGTTCCAAAAAACCTGCATCCACTTCGGAAATTTCACCAACGAAAAATTTTCCGGTTTCCCATTAGCTAAGCTAATGGCAAGATTATGATCATGCAGACTTCGCTTCCGCCACTGGGCTGGCTCAGAACCTTCGAAGCGGCCGCGCGGCATCTGTCCTTTACCGGCGCCGCGCGCGATCTCAACATGACGCAAAGCGCGGTGAGCCAGCAGATCAAGTCGCTGGAAGGGTATCTGGGCCAGCGACTGTTTCATCGCAGGCCCAAGGCGCTAGAACTGACCGAGGCCGGAATCACCTATTTGCCGGTCGTCCGGGACGCGTTCCGAACGCTGGTGCGCGGGACGCAAGCCGTGACGGGGACTCCGCAGAACACCGTTCAGGTGCAGTGCAACATCACCTTTGCGGTGAACTGGCTGGGGCCGCGCTTGCCCGCGTTCCGCGCGCTGCATCCGGATGTTCCGCTGAGCATCTTCACCGAGTTGTGGGAACCGCGCGAAATGGCCGAGGGTGCGGCGGTGGAAATCCGATACTCGCTAAGGCCCGCGGACACTGTGCGGACCGAGCTTCTGAAAACCGATTGTTGCTACCCCGTGTGTGCACCCGGCTATCCGGTGACACTCGACAACCTTGCCGGCCAGCCTCTCTATGACTGCTCGAACCTGTTGTCGAACTGGGCAAGCTGGGCCGAGGATCAGGGGCTGGACTGGCCCGACCCACCGATAACCTATGCCACGACCTATATGGTGGGGCTTTCGGTGGCGATGGCCGGCGGGGGGCTGTGCCTGGCTCATGACACGATCGCGTTGCGGCTTTTGCAGGACGGGCGGCTGGTGGCGCCGTTCGAACATCGCGCGCCGATGCCCGAGGCGTATTACCTGTTGCTGTCCCCCCAGGCCGAGCAGATGCCGGGCGCTCTGGCGTTCGCCGATTGGATCCGGTCCGAAATCGCCGCGGACACTTCTGACTGATGCACCGATCGCCGCGGGATCAGGTTGCATCCTTCGGCCGACTGGGCACCCAGGCATAGCCGTTCTCGCAGAGGATATAGGCTTCGCGCAGACCATGCGGCTTGTCGGTCGCCGCTTGCAGAATCGTTGCACCCGCCGATTTCGCGATCTCCACCGCCGCATCCGGATCGGTGTCGAAAAGGCGGATTTCCGCGCCTGCGCCGCGCGGGGGCGTCTCGGGCAAAAGACCAAGCAGCGGGTTGGAATGATAGGTGCCATCGGCGTGAAGTTGGAACACCTCATCTCCATAGGTGACGATTGCGAAATCCGCGGTGGCCTGGTGGCATTTCATGCCAAAAACAGTCTCTAAAAAGGCGCATTCCGCCTTCACGTCCCGCACGAGCAGGTTCAGCCCCATACCGCGCAGCGAGCGGCCGAACGTGTCGGCATCCGTCGATTCATAATCCATGACCGAAGCTTTAGCCGTGCCGAACCGCCGGTCAAGGCGCGCGCCACGAATGTCTCACGGATGCCGCACGCCGGGGGTTGCGCCTGCCTGCACATTCGGGAAAGTTGAGCCATGGAACACGTACCATTCCCAAGCTGGCCCGATGTCGCCCCCCGCCTGATTGCCGTTGCCGCCGGACGCGATGCCGCGGACATGGTCATCCGTAACGGCATCTGGGTCAATGTCCACAGCCGCGAAGCCCTGCCAAATCACTCCATCGCCATTGCCGAGGGGAGAATCGCATTTGTCGGCCCCGACGCCTCGCATTGCATCGGACCCGGCACCCGGATCATCGAGGCACGGGGCCGCTACATGATTCCCGGTCTTTGCGATGCCCACATGCATATCGAATCGGGGATGCTGACACCGGCCGAGTTCGCCCGCGCGGTGATCCCGCATGGCACCACGTCGATGTTCACCGACCCGCATGAGATCGCCAATGTGCTGGGGCTGGACGGGGTGCGGATGATGCATGACGAAGCGCTGATGCAGCCGGTCAACATCTTCACCCAGATGCCGTCCTGCGCCCCGTCGGCGCCGGGGCTGGAAACCACCGGATACGAGATCACGCCGGCTGACGTGGCCGAGGCTATGACCTGGCCCGGCATCATCGGGCTGGGCGAGATGATGAACTTTCCCGGCGTGATCAACGCCGACCCCAAGATGCTGGCCGAAATCGCCGCCACCCAGCGGGCCGGGAAGACCGTGGGCGGACATTACGCTTCGCCTGATTTAGGGTCTGATTTCGCCGCCTATGTTGCCGGCGGGCCGGCCGACGACCACGAAGGCACCTGCGAGGCCGACGCCATCGCCCGCGTGCGGCAGGGGATGCGGTCGATGATGCGGCTGGGCTCGGCCTGGTACGACGTGGAAAGCCAGATCACCGCCGTCACCGAAAAGGGGTTGGACCCGCGCAACTTCATCCTGTGCACCGATGACTGCCATTCCGGCACGCTGGTCAACGAGGGCCACATGAACCGCGTCGTGCGCCATGCCATCGCCTGTGGCTGTGACCCGTTGATCGCGCTGCAGATGGCGACGATCAACACGGCGACCCATTTCGGGTTGGAGCGTGAAATCGGCTCGATCGCGCCAGGACGCCGGGCGGACGTGATCCTGAGCTCGGACCTGACCGAATTGCCGGTCGAGATGGTCATCGCGCGCGGGCAGGTGGTGGCCGAAAACGGCGCGATCACCGTGGACTGCCCGCATTTCGCGTGGCCCGAACGGGCGCGCAACACGGTGAAGCTCGGCCATGAACTGACCGCGGCCGATTTCGAGATCCATGCCCCCCAAGGCGCGAACCACGTCCGCGCGAACGTGATCGGTGTGGTCGAAAATCAGGCTCCGACAAAGGCTCTCAAGGCTGATCTGCCTGTGATCGGAGGGCTGGTCGAAGGCGACGGCGACATCTGCCAGATCGCGTTGGTCGAACGCCACCGCGGCACGGGCGGAGTCACCAACGCCTTTGTGTCCGGCTTTGGCTACGAGGGGCGGATGGCGATGGCTTCGACCGTGGCGCATGACAGCCACCACATGATCGTCGTGGGTACCGACCGCGCGCAGATGGCGCTGGCGGCGAACCGGTTGGCCGAGGTCGGCGGCGGAGTCACGATCTACAGGGACGGCCAGGAATTGGCCCTGGTCGAGTTGCCGATCGCCGGCCTCATGTCGGACAGCCCGGCCGCCGAGGTCGCCGCCAAGGCGCAGGCGATGGTCCAGGCGATGCAGGACTGCGGATGCGATCTCAACAACGCATACATGCAGCACTCGCTATTGGCCCTGGTCGTCATCCCCGAGCTTCGGATTTCGGATCTGGGCCTGGTGGATGTCCGTACCTTTGAAAAGATCGACCTTCTGGAAACGTTGGAATGACAAGAACAAGAACGCCCGACTCCCTTGCCCCAGCCTCCTTCACCGACCCGGAAGCCGCCGTCGCGCGGCTGGAAGAGCTGTATGCGCAGGCGACCCAGTTCCTGTGCGACAGCTTTGCCTGCGCCCTGCGCCAGGGCGCCCCGTCGGAGCGATACCGCGCGTTCTATCCCGAAATCCGCATCCGAACGACCTCTTATGCCCAGGTGGACAGCCGGCTGAGCTTTGGCCATGTGTCCGAACCCGGCGTCCACGCGACGACGGTAACGCGCCCGGACCTGTTCCGATCCTACCTGACGCAACAGATTGCCTTGCTGATCCGCAATCACGGCCAACCGGTGACGATCGGGCCGTCCGATACGCCGATCCCGGTGCATTTCGCGGTCGCGAACAACCACGAACTGGTGGTGCCGCATCAGGGTGCCGCCGGATTCACGCTTCGCGATGTCTTTGACGTGCCGGATCTATCCACGACCAACGACGACATCGTCAATGGCGTTCATGCCCCGGAGAACGGCACCGGACCGCTGGCCTTGTTCACCGCGCAGAGGATCGACTATTCACTGGCGCGATTGGCGCATTATACCGCGACCGACCCGGAGCATTTCCAGAACCACGTTCTGTTTACCAACTACCAGTTCTATGTTTCTGAGTTCGAAGCCTACGCCCGGGCGCAACTCGCCGATCCGGACAGCGGATACACGCGGTTCGTGTCCACCGGCAATGTCGAGATCTCCGATCCTGACACACCCATCGAAACGCCGCTGAAGCTGCCGCAGATGCCCACCTATCACCTGAAGCGCGAGGACGGTTCGGGCATCACGCTGGTCAATATCGGCGTCGGTCCGTCCAATGCCAAGACGGCGACCGACCACATCGCGGTGCTGCGCCCGCATGCCTGGCTGATGGTGGGGCATTGCGCCGGGCTGCGGAACACGCAGGCGCTGGGGGATTTCGTTCTGGCCCACGCCTATCTGCGCGAGGACAAGGTGCTGGACGACGACCTTCCGGTCTGGGTACCGATTCCGCCACTGGCGGAAATCCAGATCGCGCTGGAAAACGCGGTGGCCGAAGTGACCGAGCTCGAAGGCTATGAACTCAAGCGCATCATGCGAACGGGCACGGTCGCATCCGTCGACAACCGGAACTGGGAGTTGCGCGAGCATTCCGGCCCGGTGCAGCGGCTCAGCCAGTCGCGCGCCATCGCGCTGGACATGGAAAGCGCCACCATCGCCGCGAACGGGTATCGGTTTCGCGTGCCCTATGGCACGTTGCTGTGCGTTTCGGACAAGCCCCTGCACGGCGAATTAAAGCTTCCGGGCATGGCCTCGGCGTTCTATAAGACCCAGGTGAGCCGCCATCTGGCCATCGGAATCCGGGCAATGGAGATGCTCAGAGGAATGCCTTTGGAGCGTTTGCACAGCCGGAAATTGCGGTCTTTCGACGAAACCGCGTTTCTCTGAAGCAAAAAAGCAACGAAATCCCCATATTTTTGGGTATTTCTACGCTACTATTCGTTGTGTTCCCCCACAATATGCCGTTAGAGTTACGCGATGAGGCCCTATGGATCGGGCACTGCAAGGAGACCAAGAAATGGCAAAGCCTATGACCAAAACTCAGTTGGTTGCTGCTCTCGCTGAGGAAATGGGAACAGACAAGAAATCCGCCAACGCCGCGCTTGAGGCCATCACCGGTGTGATCACCCGTGAAGTGTCCGCCGGCGGCGCCGTCACCCTGCCGGGCGTCGGCAAGATCTATTGCCGCGAGCGCCCGGAGCGTCAGGTGCGCAACCCCGCCACCGGCGAGACCTTTACCAAGGAAGCCGACAAGGTGGTCAAGATGACCATCGCCAAGGCACTGAAGGACAGCGTGAACAGCTGATCCGGGCCACATTCGGATTCGGAAAGGGCCGCGTTTGAGCGGCCCTTTCTTTTTGCGCGCCGGGAACGGCTGGATTCAGCTTCTTGCGGGGCGCCAAAAAATCGGAAACAGTCCCGGAAGTCGTCAGAGGGGGATAGGTCGTGGACTTGCGCGCAATCGCCATGGGGTTGGCCTTTGCATTCATGTGGTCTTCGGCCTTCACCTCGGCCCGGATCATCGTCACCGATGCATCGCCCCTGTTTTCGCTGGCCCTTCGGTTTCTCATCTCGGGCCTGCTCGGCGTGTGGATCGCCCGGCTCATGGGCCAGAGCTGGCACCTGACCGGATCGCAGTGGTACGCGACCATCCTGTTCGGCATCTGCCAGAACGCCCTTTATCTGGGTCTGAATTTCTATGCGATGCAGACCGTCGAGGCATCGGTCGCCGCGATCATCGCGTCGACCATGCCGCTTTTGGTGGCGCTGGCCAGCTGGATCCTGTTTCGGGAAACACTGCGCCCGCTGGGCATCCTGGGGCTCGTTGCCGGATTTGCCGGAGTCGCCCTGATCATGGGCGCCCGGATCACGGCCGGCGTGGACCAGTTCGGGGTCGCCCTTTGCGGCATCGGCGCCCTGGCGCTGACTTTTGCCACCCTCGCCGTGCGGGGCGCGACGTCGGGCGGAAACTTCATGATGGTGGTGGGATTGCAGATGCTGGTGGGCTCGGCAGTGCTGTTCGCCGCCGCCCCTGTGTTCGAGACGATTCGGATCAACCCGACGCTGCCGCTGGCTTTGGCTTTCGCCTATACCACCTTGATCCCCGGCCTGACCGCAACGCTCGTCTGGTTCCTGCTGCTCAACCGCATCGGGGCGATCCGCGCGGCGACCTTCCACTTTTTGAACCCGGTCTTCGGCGTCGCCATTGCCGCCGCTCTGCTGGGTGAGCGTGTCGGCCCCTTGGATGCCATCGGCGTGGCCGTCACGACCATCGGCATCCTCGCGGTTCAACTGTCCCGGCAGCCTGCGCCAAAGCCGGCCTAAGGCAGCAGGGCCTCGATCTGTTTCAGCAGCTTGCGCGAATCCGGTCGCGTCGTCGAACCGAAGGTGGCCACGACGGACCCATCCGGCCCGAGCAGGACTTTGTTGAAATTCCACTGCGGTTCGAACCCGGTCTGCGCCTTCACCGCCTTGAAGAAGTCATGCGCATTCGCGCCTTTGACGGATGTGATGTCGGTCATCGGCAAGGTCAGATCATAGTTGAGTTCGCAGAATTCCTTTACCTCGGCCGCGCTGTCCAGTTCCTGATTGAAATCGTCCGAAGGCACGGCCAGAACCACCAGTCCGCGTGCGCGGTAGGTGTCATAGACCTGTTGCATCGCCGCGTACTGGCCGGTGAAGCCGCATTGAGAGGCCGTGTTCACGACGAGAACGGGACCACCGCGCCACTCCGTCAACGACAAGGTGCCGCCGTCAATCGAGTCGAACTCGCCTGAAACCGGAGCCGCCTGCGCGATCTTTCCGACGGCCAGAAGAAGAGCAAGAATCAGAATACGAGCCATCATGACCTCCCTTTCCGAAGAATACGCCCGGGGCTATCTTTCGGATCACCTGCACGTCTGCGAGAGGGGAATGAAACATGGCTTTGCTTTCCGGCCGGGCACCCCATCTACTGCGCTGACGCATTATGCACAGGAGGTGCCATGACACGCTACAAAAAGTGCCCAGATGCCATCGCCGCGCTTTCTCCCGAGGAGTTCCACGTCACGCAGCGCAATGGAACCGAGCGCCCCGGCACTGGCAAACACCTCAACAACAAGGAACCGGGGATCTATGTGGACATCGTATCCGGCGAACCGCTGTTCGCGTCCACGCACAAGTATGAATCGGGCTGCGGCTGGCCCAGCTTCACCAAACCCATCGAGCCCGCGCATATCGAGGAACTCGAGGATCGCAGCCTGGGCATGATCCGGACCGAAGTACGCTCGAAACACGGCGACAGCCATCTGGGCCATGTCTTTCCGGATGGACCGCTGCACCATGGGGGGCTACGCTATTGCATCAACTCGGCCGCGCTGCGCTTTGTGCATCGCGACGACATGGAGGCCGAGGGGTACGGAGACTATTTGCACCACGTGGAGGACGCAGAATGACCGAACATCGTGCCGTGCTGGCCGGCGGTTGCTTTTGGGGAATGCAGGATCTGATCCGGAAACTCCCGGGTGTCCTGCGGACCCGTGTGGGCTATACCGGCGGCGACGTACCCAACGCCACCTACCGCAACCACGGAACCCATGCGGAAGGCATCGAGATCTGGTTCGACCCCGACCGGATCTCGTACCGCCGCCTGCTGGAGTTCTTCTTTCAGATCCACGATCCCACGACGCCGAATCGCCAGGGCAACGACATCGGCATGAGCTATCGTTCGGCGATCTATTTCGTGGATGATGAGCAGAAGCAGATCGCACTGGACACGATTGCCGATGTGGACGCAAGCGGATTGTGGCCCGGCAAGGTCGTCACCGAAGTGGAGCCGGTCGGCGATTTCTGGGAAGCCGAACCGGAACATCAGGATTACCTGGAGCGGATCCCCAATGGCTATACCTGCCATTTCCCGCGTCCGGATTGGGTTCTGCCCCGACGGGTGGACGCGGCGGAATAGAGACCGCAACACGCCATCGAACGGGAGCGCGGCCGGCGGCCGCGCCCCGGTCTATCCAACTGCGACACGCGGGCGGCCGCTGGCTTCGACGGTGAGCATGCCTTCAACGAACACGTCCCGCCCTTCGACCTGAGCGGTTCGGATATCGCGTTCGACCAGAACCCGGATGTTTTCGGCACCCGCTGCCCTGGCCGCATGTTCGGCGGTGGACCGCAGGGTTGCCTCGAGCAGGGAAAGCGCCTCTTCCGAGTCGCTGAAGTCTTCCGGACCTTCTTCGAGATGCACCCGGTATCGGCCTTCGGACGGGCTGGTGACGGTGCCTGCACAGCGAAATGTCACCCGCCCGACCACAGCGCCGATGGCATTCGCGACACCGGCATGTTCGGGCAGGATCATCCTGGTGCGCAGGCGCTGCCCAACTGCCGGATAATAGGTCGGGGCCGAAGCGCCAAGCCCCACAACATCGACATTGAGGGCAGCGTCGAGGGCCACGAGTCCGCGATGACGCGACAGACCCTTTTGAGTGAGCACATGTCGCGCAAGTTGCTCGGGCGGCAGGTCGAAGTCCTCGCCTTCTTCGCTGAATGCGGTCTCCAGCAAGGTCAATGTGGTCTGTTCGGTCAGTTGGTCCACGATCATCTGCGCCAACTGTTCCGGACTGTCGGCCAGCCGTTCGCCCGAACCGACGCGTTTGCGGGCAAAGAGTTCAAGCCCCTTGCGCGCCGCCGCGCCGTCCCACGAGTCCAGGCGCCCCAGAACGTGACAGGCATCGGAGGGCGTCACGCCGGAAACCTGCACGATACCCCGATCCACCAGCCGCGCCAGCGCCCCGTTTTCCATTCGGGTTCTCAGCAAGGCACCCAAAGGCAGCACCCGTCCGCCAAGCCGTTCCAGCAGGATCGTTTCGCGCGCACCGACGCCGTCGACAGGAACGCCGGAGACGGCCCGGACGAAACGGCCATCATGCTCGCCCACTGTGGTCGATCGAAGCTGTTCGTCCAGCGCAGCATGCACCACCTCGGGCGCTTCGGCCGCGATCAGGGACACCGGCAATACCCGGCGCGGCCCCAGATGCACGCCGCCGCCCAGCCCCTCGGTGACGACGTGCACCTGACTGTCGCCGCCCAGCCCATGCGTGCGCATCGCCACCGCTTCCACCATGGTCCGGAACCCGCCGACGCGCGCGCCTGCCGGGTCGATCGCAGGTTTTCCGCCACGGATCAGGGCCACGTCGGTGGTTGTGCCTCCGATATCCGACACCAGCGCATCGTCGACTCCAGTCAACCAGCGCGCCCCGACGATCGAGGCGGCCGGGCCGCTCAGGATGGTTTCGATGGGCCGTTCGCGCGCCTGATCCGCACTCATCAACGCGCCGTCGCCGCGGACCACCATCATCGGCGCGGTAATTCCCAGATCGCGCAGCGTGTCCTGGGCGCGCCCGATCAACCGGTCGATCATGCCGATCAGCCGGGCGTTCAGAACGGCGGTGAGGGCGCGTTTCGGCCCGTTGAGCTTTGCCGACAGATGGTGCGAACAGGTGACTAGCGCACCGGTCCTTTCAGCGATGATCCGTGCGGCCTCCAACTCGTGCGCGGGGTTGCGCGTGGCGAATTGCGCGGCGACGGCAAAGCCTGAAATTCCCGTGTTGGTGTCCAAAAACCGTTCCAGTGCCGGCGTATCCAGCGCCATCACCTCATTGCCGGCATGGCTGTGCCCGCCGGAAATCACCAATGCGGGATCTCCCTTGAGCGCCTGCCTGAGACCATGCTTGTCCAGATCGCCCTCGCGAAACCCGATATAGATCAATGCCACGCGGCCACCCTGGCCCTCGACCAGGGCGTTCGTCGCCAGCGTCGTGGACAATGAAGCCAAAAATACATCGCCGGGCGCAACACCGGCCTCGGCCAGCACGGCCGAAATCGCCCGCCCGACTCCGATGGCCAGATCGGTTCGCGTCGTCAGCGACTTGGCGGAGGCGATCACCTCCTTTTCGTTCCGCACCAGCACCGCGTCGGTATAGGTTCCACCGGTGTCGACACCCAAAGCCAGGGCCATCTGGTTCCTCCATGAAATCCACTGACGGTGGGTGTAGCGAGCTGGCGCGACGCGTCCAGCCTGTTTGCGTCACTTACGACAATTGTTTCACCGCCCAGCGCGCGGCGTCGGCAACGACCGGGTCGGGATCGTCAGTCAGAGCCTGAGCCGACGGCAACAGATCGGCACTGCCCGAGTTTCCGATCGCATAGAGGACATTTCGCACGAACCGGTTGCGCCCGATCCGCTTGATCGCGGACCCCGAGAACATCGCGCGGAACGCAGCATCGTCCAGCGCCGCAAGGTCACTGAGCTTGGGCGCCTTCAACGCATCCCGTGCCGCATACCGCATGTCGCTTGCCTTGACGGCAAACTTGTTCCAGGGGCACACCGCCAGACAATCGTCACAGCCAAAGATGCGGTTGCCCAGTTTGCCGCGCAGCTCTTCGTCCACCGGCCCTTTGTGTTCGATGGTCAGGTAGGAGATGCAGCGCCGTGCATCCAACTGGTACGGGGCCGGAAACGCCTCGGTCGGGCAGATGTCCAGACAGGCGCGACAAGACCCGCACCGGTCGATTTCCGGCGCGTCCCTTGGCAGGTCAAGGGTAGTAAAGACAGACCCCAGGAAAGCCCAGTTGCCCCAATCGCGACTGACGAGATTGGTATGCTTGCCCTGCCAGCCAAGGCCGGCCGCCTGCCCCAGCGCCTTTTCGGGAACGGGGGCCGTGTCCACGAAAACCTTCACCTCGCCGCCCGCTTCGGCGATCAGCCAGCGCGCGAGGCGTTTGAGGCGCTTCTTGACCAGATCGTGATAGTCCCTGTTCTGCGCATAGACCGAGATCGCCCCCCGTTCGGGCCGCGCCAGAACGTCCATCGGATCATGCTCGGGCGTGTAGCTTTCGGCCAGCATGATGACGGACCGGGCCTCGGGCCACAGCGCGGCCGGATCCGCGCGCCAATGGGTCCGCTCGGCCATCCAGCCCATCTGTCCGTGATATCCCGCATCTAGAAACGCGGCCAGGCGTTGCCGGACATGCGGAACATCCCAGGGCCGGCAGACGCGGCAGGCCACAAACCCCTCGGACAGGGCCTGCGTGACCAGTCTTTCCTTAAGGCCGGAGGTGTTCTTCATCTGGCACTCGACATCCGCAGGCGGCCGACCCGGACGGTCGGTCCGGCCCCTTGATATCAGAAATCCAGATCGGCGTAATGGGCCGGCGGACGAAAACCGGGCACCTGATCGGCCAGGATCGAGCGAAAGGCCGGGCGTGACTTGATCTTGGCATACCAGTCCTTGACCACCGGGCTTCGGTTCCAATCCACGTCCGAGATGTAATCCAGCGCCGAAAGATGCGCGGCGGCGGCGAAATCCGCCAGCGTCATCTGATCCCCGGCCAGCCAGCGCCGGTGGTCCAGCAGCCACGCCATGTAATCGAGGTGGTACTTGATCGCCCGCGCGCCTTCCTTGACGTTTTTGCTGTCGGGATAGCCCTGCCCGGTCACTTTCTTGTTGACCCGTTCATAAAGGAGTTTCGACGTCACTTCCTGATGGAACTTGTCGTCGAACCACCCGACCAGACGGCGCACCTCGAACCGGGCCTCGGGTTCCTTGGGCAGCAATGCGGGGTCAGGTCGCGTTTCCTCGACATATTCGCAGATTGCCGCGCTTTCCGACAGGACACGCCCGTCCAGTTTCAAAACGGGGATTTTTCCGGCCGGGTTTCGGCGCAGGAAATCGGGGTCGCGCTCCCAATAGCGTTCTTCGACCAGTTCGACTTCGATCTTTTTCTCCGCAAGGGACAAACGGACCTTGCGGCAGAACGGAGATAGGGGAACGTGGAACAGTCTCGCCATGGAATTCCGATTCAGCCAAAAGTACTCCCCAGCAATAGCCTTGCGGGGCTTGCGGTTTCAATCCTCGAAACAATCCGCGCGGCCATCTGCGCGAATGGTGGCCGCTCCGTCACGGATGGCGGCAGCGCGCCGGCGGGTTCGCACCGAAGGGTCGGAGACCGACCGGTGCCGCGGTGACGGCAGGATGGCCGCCAGACGGGCCGCCTGAACCGGCGAAAGCGCATCGGCGCCCACGCCGAAATACCGTCGCGAGGCGGCCTCGACCCCGAAAACCCCCTCGCCCATTTCGGCGACGTTCAGATAGACCTCGAGAATTCGGCGCTTGGTCCAGACCAGCTCGACCACGGGCGTGATGGACGTCTCCAACGCCTTGCGGACCCAGCTGCGCCCCTGCCAGAGAAAAACGTTCTTGACCACCTGTTGGGAAATCGTCGAGGCGCCACGCGCGCCGCCATCCTCCAGCGCGGCGCGGATCGCGACCACGTCGAATCCCCAGTGCAGGCAGAAGTTCGCATCCTCGGCCGCGACGGCCGACCGCGCCATGACCGGGGCGATCTGCTCCATCGGCACCCAGTCGCGTTCGATCCGCCCCAAACGCCGCCATTCGGCCCACATCGTATGCGTGACCGGAGGGTTGACGACAGCGAACAGAAATACCAGCGCCAGGACCAACACGGCCAGAATCGCAACGCCGCGCGAAACGAACCGCATGACCCGGCGCAACAACGCCGGGTTTCGTTTCGATTTGGAACCGGTTTTCTTTCTGCCGCCTGCCTTGCGTGCTGCTTTCTTCGCCATGCCTCAGCTATACGAGGCCCGGCGCGCCGGGGGAATGCCCTAAATCGCGACCAGGGCCGCCTCGTAGGATTTCAGAACCGGCCGAGCCGCCAGAAACGCGTGTCTGCTGTCGCGATCCAGTTCGGGGAACAAGGCGCAGAGTTCCGCCTGCGTCTTTCGGTCCGACTGCGTGAGCGCGTTGCCCGGGAAGTAGCTTTCACTGGCGGCACCGTTGGCGAAAATCACCTCGTGCTGCGCGAACAGGAGGTGGATGTATTCCACGGTTCCGCCTTCCACTCGCGTCACGGTGGTGCCGTTGACCAGCGTGTGCGCCGCCGCCAGCACTTCCTTGTGGCCAAAGAAATACGCGGACCGCCAATCATCGATCAGCATCCGGTGCTGCGGCGATACTGTCAGCGGAAGCGTCAGGCCCAGAATGCCCGCTTCGAACCG
Organism: Ruegeria sp. BHSB196; assembly: GCF_059613135.1. Classification (NCBI taxonomy): domain Bacteria; kingdom Pseudomonadati; phylum Pseudomonadota; class Alphaproteobacteria; order Rhodobacterales; family Roseobacteraceae; genus Ruegeria; species Ruegeria sp. BHSB196. Next base: position 54,130 of record NZ_JBXWRY010000023.1, on the reverse strand, counting down.
CACCGGCGCCAGCTTTCCCCGTGCCTCCACCCGCGTGCGTCCGATCCACAGAACCGGCTGCGGGCCGTGATCTGCGGTCATGACCAGATCGCCCGGTTTCAAATCCTCGATCGCGCGCGCGCCATCTGGCGTCTCGATCATCGTTCCCGGTGTGAAACACGGCGGTCCGAGGTCACCCGGCACGTCCAACGGACCCTGTGTGTTCACGAAAGTGGAGCTCACGAAAGTTCCGTTCTGAAGAACCTGCCCGTCGGTCGGGGTGAAGTAACGTCCGCCGCCGCTCAGATAAAAGGTCGTCCCCACATAGGTCACTTCGCCGACGCCAGGCACGTTTATCGTGACCGTGTCTCCGGGCCACGATGCCGTGACATCGGCCCCGTTCACGGTGTCGCCACCCGGAGCCTCGATATCTCCGTCGTCGTTCTGATCCACGAAGTCCAGTCTTTGGAATGTCAGAAGAGTGCCGGGGGCCGGGGGCGCCGCGGGGTCCATCGCAAAAAACTGATCGTTATACGTCGTGGGCATAGATCACTCCCGTTCGCACCAATACCACCGATACAGAGATACTGATCAAATCGGCCAAATTGCGGTGGAAGTTCGTCCATTTCTCGCTGCATGGCAAGGTGGACGAAAAAAGTTTGGTAGCGACCCCACGCGCGGACGTGGCGCGTGGGGCGCGGGTGATCGGACGGTATCCAGCCTTATTCCGCGGGCATCGCCTCGGGTTCCAGGCTCAGCGGATGGCTCAGCTTGTCGAGCATCTCTTTCGGGCAGACCTGAAGGAAATTGTCCCTTTCGACATCCCAGTGCTGCAGGAGGTCGGCCGCCTTTCGGCTGCCGGTTTCCGCCAGATGGCGTTCAATCAGGCTTTTGAGCTGATCTTGCCAATGCGCCACCGACACAGGGCATGTCACCAGAGTTTCCATGTTCATCAACGGTTTGGACTTGCCGTCCGGGTCGTACAGATAGGCCATGCCGCCGGTCATGCCGGCGCCGAAATTCGCGCCGATCGAACCCAGAATGACGGCAACGCCGCCTGTCATGTATTCGCAACCGTTCGATCCGCAGCCCTCTACCACCACGGTCGCGCCCGAGTTGCGCACGGCAAACCGCTCGCCGGCGCGTCCGGCCGCGAACAGAAAACCGTCGGTCGCTCCGTACAGAACCGTATTGCCGATGATCGTGTTTTCGTCCGCCTTGAGCGGGCTGACCTGTGGCGGGCGCACAACAATCGTGCCCCCCGAGAGCCCTTTGCCCACATAGTCGTTGGCGTCGCCGGCGACTTCCAGCTTGAGGCCCGGCGCGGCAAACGCCCCCAGGGACTGGCCCGCAGACCCCTTTAGTTTCACATGCAGATGATCCGGCTGGAACGTGTTGCGCATGCCGAAATTCTGCACGATGTGGCTGGATACCCGGGTGCCGACCGTCCGGTGTGTGTTCTGGATTGCATAGGACAGCTGCATTTTCTCGCCATCCTTCAGGAACCGCGCCGCGTCGCGGACGATTTCCGCATCCAGAGTATCGGGCACGGCGTTCCGCTCCTTGTCGCGGTTGTAGACGATGTTCTGAGACCCATCCACCGTGATCAGCAACGGGTTGAGATCGAGATCGTCCAGATGCGCCGAACCCCGGCTCACCTGCATCAAGAGATCGGCCCGGCCGATGATCTCGTCCAGCGAGCGCGCGCCGATCGAAGCCAGGATTTCGCGCACCTCCTGCGCGTAGAAGGTGATCAGGTTCACCACCTTGTCCGCAGTGCCGGTGAATTTCGCGCGCAGGGATTCATCCTGCGTGCAGACGCCGACAGGGCAGGTGTTCGACTGGCACTGGCGCACCATGATGCAGCCCATCGCAATCAGGGCGGCGGTGCCGATGCCGTATTCCTCGGCCCCCATCATCGCCGCCATGACGATGTCGCGCCCGGTGCGCAGACCGCCGTCGGTCCTCAGGGTCACGCGGTCGCGCAGGTTGTTCATCGCCAGAACCTGATGCGCCTCGGTCAGGCCCATCTCCCACGGCAGACCGGCATATTTGATGCTGGTCGCGGGCGATGCCCCGGTGCCGCCATTGTGGCCCGAGATCAGGATCACGTCCGCCTTGGCCTTGGCCACGCCGGCGGCGATCGTGCCCACGCCCGAGGACGCGACCAGTTTCACCGTCACCTTGGCGCGCGGGTTGATCTGTTTCAGGTCATAGATCAGCTGCGCCAGATCCTCGATCGAGTAGATGTCGTGATGCGGCGGCGGCGAGATCAGCGTCACGCCCTTGGTCGAGTGCCGCAGACGCGCGATCAGGTCGGTGACCTTCATGCCGGGCAGCTGCCCGCCCTCGCCGGGCTTGGCGCCCTGGGCTACCTTGATCTCCAGCTCTTCGCAGTGGTTGAGGTACTCGGCGGTCACGCCGAAGCGGCCCGAGGCCACCTGCTTGATCTTGGCCGACGGGTTGTCGCCGTTGGGTTCGGGCACGAAATGCGCCGGATCCTCGCCACCCTCGCCGCTGTCGGACTTGGCGCCGATCCGGTTCATCGCCACGTTCAGCGTCTTGTGCGCCTCGGGGCTCAGCGCGCCCAACGACATGCCCGGCGTGACGAAACGCTTGCGAATCGAGGTGATCGACTCGACCTCTTCGATCGGCACCGCTTGGCCCAGCGGCTTGAAATCCATCAGGTCGCGCAGATGGATCGGCGGGTTCGCCTGCATCTTGGCCGAATACTGCTTCCACAGCTCGTATGAGGCTCTGTTGCAGGCCATCTGCATCATGTGCATCGAGGTGGCTTCCCACGCATGGGTCTCGCCCGACTTGCGCGCCTTGTAGAAACCGCCGATGGGCAACACATCAAGGCCGCTGTCCCAGCCCTTGGCATGGACCTCTTCGGCCTTGGCCTGGATGCCCTTCACGCCGATGCCGGAAATGCGCGAGGTCATGCCGGGGAAGTACTCGGCACACATCGCGCGGCTCAGTCCCACGGCTTCGAAGTTCAGACCGCCGCGATAGGAGGACACGACCGAGATGCCCATCTTGGCCATGATCTTGAGCAGACCCTGGTCGATGGCTTCGCGATAGCGTGCGATGTTCTCGGTCAGGCTGCCGTCAAGCAACCCCCGCTCGATCCGTTCGGCGATGGAGTCCTCGGCCAGATAGGCATTGACCACGGTGGCGCCACATCCGATCAGCACCGCAAAATAATGCGGGTCGATACATTCGGCCGAGCGCACATTGAGCGAGCAGAAGGTGCGCAAGCCTTGACGGATCAGGTGCGAGTGCACGGCGCTGGTCGCCAGGATCATCGGGATGGCCACCTTGCCCGGTCCAGAATACTGGTCGGTCAATGCCAGATGGCCGGCCCCCGAACGGACGGCTTCCTCCGCTTCGGCTCTGATGCGGGCCAAAGCGGCGCTCAGGGCTCCCTGGCCAGGCTCGAAGGTGCAATCGATCTCGGCCATGGGCGCGTTGAAGTTCTCGACCAGCGTGTCCCATTGCGCATTGCCGACGAACGGGCTTTCCAGAACGATGATCTCGGTCTGGCTGCTGTCCTCGTCCAGGACGTTCTTGAGATTTCCGAAGCGGGTCTTCAGCGACATCACCCGGTATTCCCGCAGCGAATCGATTGGCGGATTCGTCACCTGGCTGAAATTCTGCCGGAAGAAATGGCTCAGCGGCCGATACTGCTTGGACAGAACCGCCGGCGGCGTGTCATCGCCCATCGAGGCGATCGCCTCCTTGCCCTCTTCGGCCATCGGGGCCAGAATCTGTTCGAGCTCTTCAACGGTATAGCCAGCCGCGATCTGGCGTTTGCGCAACTCCTCGCCCGAGAACAGCGGCTTTTCGGTCACGCCCTGCAGCTCTTCTTCGAGGTTGTTGATCTTTCCGACCCAGTCGCCAAAGGGGCGCGAGGCGGCCAGCGTGTCCTTGAGTTCCGTGTCGTGGTAGAGGCGGCCTTCGGCCATATCGACCGCGATCATCTGACCGGGGCCCAGCGCGCCTTTTTCCACGACGGTGGCCTCATCCGTTGGCACCATCCCCGCCTCAGACCCGGCGATCAGCAACCCGTCGCCCGTCACGACATAGCGCATCGGCCGCAGCCCGTTTCGGTCGAGCCCGCCGCAGACCCAACGTCCGTCGGTCATGGCCAGCGCCGCGGGGCCGTCCCAAGGCTCCATGACCGAGTTGCAATAGGAATACATGTCCACCCAGGCTTGCGGCAGTTCCACCGCCTGCTTGGACCAGCTTTCCGGAACCAGCATGGTCTTGGCCATGGGGGCGTTGCGGCCCGCGCGCACCATCACCTCGAACACGCAATCCAGCGCCGCAGAATCCGACGCCCCGCCGGGCACGATCGGCTTGATGTCTTCGGCCAGATCGCCAAAGAAGGTGTGCGCCATGCGGATTTCATGGCTTTTCATCCAGTTGAGGTTGCCCTTGAGCGTATTGATCTCGCCGTTGTGGGCCAGCATCCGGAACGGCTGCGCCAGCCACCACTGCGGGAAGGTGTTGGTCGAATACCTCTGGTGATAGATCGCAAAGGCGGATTCGAACCGCTCATCCATCAGGTCGGGATAGAAAACCGCCACCTGCTCGGCCAGCATCATGCCCTTGTAGATGATTGAGCGGCAGCTGAGCGAAGCGATGTAGAGCCCGGTGATTCCCGCCGCACCGGCCGCCTTTTCGATCCGGCGGCGGATCACGTAGAGTTCGCGTTCAAAGGTTTCCTCGTCCACGCCCTTGGAGTTCGAGATCAGAATCTGCTCGATCTCGGGCCGTGTCGCGTTGGCCTTTTCGCCCAGACAGGTCACGTCCACCGGCACATGGCGCCAGCCATAGATGTAGTAGCCCATGCGCAGGACTTCGGTTTCGACGATGGTCCGGCACCGTTCCTGCGCACCGAAATCCGTGCGTGGCAGAAACACCTGACCCACGGCCACCAGCTCGTTCATGCGCGGCTTGTGCCCGGTGCGCTCGATCTGGTCATAGAAGAAGGGCACTGGGATCTGCACATGGATTCCGGCCCCGTCGCCTGTCTTGCCATCCGCATCCACCGCGCCGCGGTGCCAGACCGCGCGCAAGGCCTTGATGCCGGCCTCGACGACCTTGCGGCTTTTCCTGCCATCGACGGATACCACTAGGCCCACACCGCAGGACGAGTGTTCCTCCTCCTCGGAATAGAGACCGTTTTCGGCCAGCCACTTGCGCTTGGCTTCTTCGGCCCGCACCCAATCGGCGTCGTATTTCGTCATTGGCTGTCTCCTTGTTCCGGCGGGGCATACATGGCCATGACCTCGGCCTCGGTCATCTGACGGCGTTTGCCTGCGAACGTGTATCCCTCGGGCTTCTTGTCGATATAGAGTTCCAGTTTCAGGGTGCCGCCGCCGGCATTATCGAACAGCCCGGCGGCCATCTGGGTCTGCCCGTGCATTTCGCCAGGCAGGGTGATCCGATACCACAGCGCCGATCCGCAGCGCTCGCAGAACGCGCGCTCGGCCCAGTCGGACGAGGTGTAGGTGCGGACCGGGCCGAGGGCGGCATATCCCGGCTCCGCATGAAAACTCATGAAGGCGCTGCTGCTCCAGCGGCGGCACATGTCGCAGTGACAGGCCCCGAGCGAGTCCCGCGCCGGAGTGGCCGTGATCGTCACCGCGCCGCACATGCATTGGCCCTGCAGTTCAGTCATCGCCTGGTTCCTTGTCTGGCAGGCCGTGTTTCCGTTCGGCCGTTCCCGTGCGTGTCATGCACCGCCCGTCATCATTCCGCTGCAACCGCGGCTCGTGCATTGAACCGCTCGATGATCGCTTCGGCGCAGTCGCGGCCGTCGCGGATCGCCCAGACGACCAGGGATGCGCCGCGCACGATGTCTCCGATGGCATAGACGCCTTCCATCTCGGTCTCGCCGGTCTGGAACGCCGCCTTGATCGTCCCCCAGCGCGTTACCGGCAGATCGGGCTGGCCGAACAGCGTCGGCAGATCCTCGGGTTCAAAACCCAAAGCCTTGATGACCAGGTCCGCCTCTTCGACGTAATCCGCACCCTCGATGACCTCCGGGGCCTGGCGACCCGTCGCATCCGGCTGGCCAAGCCGCATCTTCTGGACCATCACGCCGGCCACCTGGTCGTTGCCGGTGAACCCCTTGGGCGCGCTCAGCCACTCGAAGACGACGCCCTCTTCCTCGGCGTTCTGCACCTCGCGTTGGGAGCCCGGCATGTTCGCCCGGTCCCTGCGATAGAGGCATTTGACCGATGTCGCGCCCTGACGGACCGAGGTGCGCACGCAATCCATCGCCGTGTCGCCCCCACCGATGACCACGACGCGTTTGCCGGCTGCATTCAGACGGCCATTGTCGAAATCCTCGACCGCATCACCGAAGCTCTTGCGGTTCGAAGCCGTCAGAAAGTCGATGGCCTTGACGATGCCGGGCAGTCCGCTTCCCGGCATGGCCAGATCCCGTGACTTGTAAACGCCGGTCGCGATGATGACCGCATCGTGGTCCGCACGGATTTCGGCGAACTTCCTGGCATCGACATCGCAGTTTAGCACGAATGTCACGCCGCCGTCCTCGAGCAGACGATTGCGGCGCATCACCACGTCCTTTTCGAGCTTGAAGCCGGGGATGCCGTAGGTCAGCAAGCCGCCGGCGCGGTCATAGCGGTCATATACCGTGACCTGAATGCCGGCCCTGCGCAGCATGTCCGCAGCCGCCAGCCCGCCCGGCCCTGCACCGATGATGCCGACGCTTTCCGGCCGTTCGACCGACGGCGCGGGTGGTTTGACCCAGCCTTTGTCCCAAGCCGTGTCGGTGATGTACTTTTCGACCGCTCCGATCGTGACCGTTCCGTGCCCGGACTGCTCGATGACACAGTTGCCTTCGCACAAACGATCCTGCGGGCAGATGCGTCCGCAGATTTCAGGAAAGGTGTTGGTGGCTTGACTGGTCTGATAGGCTTCTTCCAGCCGCCCCATGGCGGTCAGGCGCAGCCAGTCGGGGATGTTGTTGTGCAAAGGGCAATGCGTCTGGCAATAGGGCACGCCGCATTGGCTGCACCGGCTGGATTGCTCGGCCGCCTTTTCGGCAGCATATTCCGCATAGATTTCATCGAAGTCCTTGCTGCGCACATGCGCTGCACGCTTTTCCGGCATGTCGCGTTCGATCTGCACAAATTTCAGCATCGGTTGCTTGGCCACGGGTCGGACTCCATGAATTGGCTTGGTCTGGCCTCCATACGAAAAGGCAAACGGGATTAAAAGTCAACTATGCTGACCTAATGAAGAAAAAGTTTCCTTGAGCGGGCGTTGACACGCCCAATGCACACGTTTTTTAGGTCCGAATCGGACCCAACAGAAGCCTTTTCTTTCCATTCAAGACACTTATACCCGGTAAACACAAACCTCGCATGACAGGGGAACGGCTAGGCCGATGAGTCTCTTTCAACTGATTCTGGTAGCGGTCATCCAGGGGATAACCGAGTTCCTGCCGATTTCCTCCTCCGGGCACCTGATTCTACTCCCGAACCTGACGGGTCTTCGGGATCAGGGTCAAACCATTGACGTTGCCGTACACGTCGGAACCCTGGGCGCGGTGGTGCTGTATTTCTGGCGCGACGTGAAATCCGGCCTGATCGGCCTGCCACGCGCCTTGACCGGGCGCCTCGACACGCCCGGCGCGCGACTGGCCATGGGGCTTGTCGTCGCCACGATTCCGACCGTGCTTGCGGGAGCGGCGCTGCACTTCACCGGGTTGAGCGATGCGATGCGCTCCACCGCAGTGATCGGGTGGACGATGCTGCTGTTCGGGTTGCTGCTGTATGTCGCCGATCAGAAGGGCGCGCAAACCAAGACGGCGCAGGATTGGGGCCTGCGCGATGCCCTGATCATGGGCCTGTGGCAGGTATTGGCGTTGATCCCCGGCACGTCGCGCTCGGGGATCACCATTACCGGCGCGCGCCAGCTTGGCTACACGCGCGAGGACGGCGCACGCATCGCCATGCTGATGTCCATACCGACCATCATCGCGTCCGGTGTCCTGCTGGGCGCGGAAGTCGCGTTTGAAGCCAACGCCCAACTAGCCCGCGACGGTGCGATCGCCGCTTGCTTTGCCTTTGTCGCCGCCCTGCTGGCACTTGAATTCATGATGCGGCTGCTGCGGAGCGTCAGCTTCACCCCATATGTCATCTACCGCGTCATCCTGGGCGTCATCCTGCTGGCCATCGCCTATGGCTGATCACACGTTCAGGTTTCTGGCCGAGTTCTGGATCTCGTCATACTGACCGGAGGGACGGTATTTCCAGAGGTATTCGGGCAGAACAGCCTGCAGGGCGGTCGGCTCGATCCCGAGCTCCGCAAATCCGCGCGCGCCCTCGGACACGACATTGTCGCGGCGCAGGTTCTTGAGCTGATCGCGTGTCAGGATGTTGTTCGGGAACAGCTGGAAACTGACGAACTTCGCGATGTCCAGAACGCCGGCCATGATCCTGGCCACCCAGAACGGCAGGCCGATCACAACCCGGCGACGATGGGTCACGTCCAGCATCTGATGCATCAGTTCCCGAAAGCTCTTGACCTCCGGACCACCCAATTCGTAGATCCCCGGTTCCGCCGTGCCAAGCACGCCCTTGACTGCGGCCTGGGCCACGTCATCCACGAAGACCGGCTGAAACCGGGTTTCCGCGCCCACGACCGGCAGGAAGGGGCCCATCCGGGTCATGGCGGCAAACCGGTTGAAGAACTGGTCCTCGGTTCCGAAGATCACCGAGGGGCGCAGGATCACGGCGTTCGGCATGTGCTGCAACACGCCCGCCTCGCCCAGCGCCTTTGTGCGGGCATAGTCGCAATCCGAGGCGGAATCCGCGCCGATGGCCGAAACGTGCACCATGCGGCCGATTCCCTGTGCGGCGGCGTGGCGCGCAATGCGCTCGGCACCTTCGGCCTGAACGGCATCGAACCCGTTCTTGCCCAATTCGTTCAGAACGCCGACACAATTGACCACGGCGTCGGCCCCGTGCATCGCCTGCGCCACCGAGCCGTCGTCCCGGAGGTTGCACAGAATCGGCTCCACCTGCCCCACGGCGCCATAGGTCTTGACGAACAGCGCCTCGTTGGGGCGCCGGACAGCCACACGCACGCGCCAACCCTCGTTTGCCATGCGCCGCGTGATGTAGCGGCCCACAAATCCCGAACCGCCGTAGATCGTGACCAGTTTGGACATGGAATGGCTCCTGCTGATGGCTGTTGATCCGATCTAACGCTCAGGCACGGCGCAAACAAGGCGCAATAACGCCGCGCAACCGGTGAAACGCCTGCGGCGGTGCGCCGTCCCGACACCTCTGGAACCGCCGCTCGCCCGGCATGAAAAAAATCTTGCGAAAACCCCCCGATTCCCATTGACGGCCTTGTTCAGTCGTCTTAAACGCCCCTGCACGACACCTGCCCAGGTGGCGGAATTGGTAGACGCGCTAGCTTCAGGTGCTAGTGTCCGTATGGACGTGGAGGTTCGAGTCCTCTCCTGGGCACCATCCCAAATCTCGATCATCAACCTGTCTCCGTTCATCGCGAAATTGAGCCCTGTGATCCGCGCCATCTCTAGGGTGTGCGGCGGAACGCGAACTGGTGCGCCACTTTCAGCCCAACGGTCCGGACGCCTCGGCATCAGATTCCTGCTGCGTGCGTGATCCACTTCACAGACCGCGCCCCGATTCTGGCGCAAAGTAGTCCAAGTTTCTCTCTGACAACTCCCGGCGCGAACAGGCGCCGGTTCTTTTGTGGTCATGAGGCATTACGCAAGGCGCAGGAAGACTTGAGACCGAAGACCGAAATTGGAAAGCCCGGTGGAACGCACGGTGACGCCGCGCTGCGCCGCGACATCTTTGAAATGATGGACACGCTGGCCGTTGCCGAGCGTGACATGAGCGACAGTCTTTCGCTCGTGCTGGGAAGCGGGTCGACCAACATTGCCGCGCTGAAGCAGCTCTTAAAGATGTGCGGCAAGATGGAAGAGCTGGCCGGCCGCATCCGGGAAATTGCCGAAAACCTGGATGTGGACGGATCTCTGATACTCGAAGCGATGGCGCTCGAAGACTATTTCATGCACGTCGAGGCGCGGCTGGTGTACTTCCTGGAAACCGGGAATTGACACGCAGCCCGGCGCGTTGTGCTTCGGCGTTGATGGGCTGTTCCCCCACGGTTCGGAATTCTCGCCTCATCGCAGGACAGTCGCGGAGTTTATTGGTGTCGGAAGCGGCGATTGTCCGGACCGGTCAACCGGATCCTGCATGTCCCGAACCTCGGCAAGCCCGTTTCAATTCCGCACGACTTCAGTGTTTCGAAACCCGTGCCCCGCGAAACGCACGGCGCCGGGCGGCTTGCGGCGATTCACCGAATTCGCGACGAAACCACCGCGCCAGGTTGGAGCACGTGCCGAAACCCGTCGCTACGACCACCTCGGAAAGGGGCAGATTCGTGTGTTCGAGCAACTGGTGTGCGCGTTCGATGCGCAAGGCGCGATAGGCGCACAGTGGACCCATCCCGGTCCGTTCGAGAAACCGGCGCTGGAGTTTGCGGGTCGATACGCCCAGACGCTCGGCAAGTTCACCGACCTTGAGCGGTTCCTCCAGATGGGCGCGCATCAGTTCCAGGCTCTCGGAGATCAACCCATCTCCATGCGCCCTTTGTATCAGGTTCAGAGACATCTTGCTCTGTGGCCAGTGCGCCTCGGTGCTCAGCCCCAGATAATCGCCCAAGGCCCCGGCAATGAACTGTCCGAGGTCTTCGCCCACCAGGTCAAGCAACAGGCGCAAGGCGGCAAATTCACTGATCGCCGAATGAACCTGTCCAGAAGTCGCGCAATGCGCGCCCGGGCAGTCCGGGATCAGTTCTTCTTCCGCAGCGGCGGCCGAGAAGTTCGGATGCACCGCAACCGTGTGGCGCTCGTGCAAGCCGGTTTCTGACAGCAGGAATACCGCGCCGCCGATCAGAACCGTACGATTGGCCAGACGCAGAATGTGATGGGCACGATTGCGCTCTTCGGCGGTCAGGTGCCAGCGGGCGTGAATGTCGCCAAGAAAGATGACGGTCCGGTTTGACCAATACCGGGCATCCTGGACCGGCTGCGCCAGCAGTTCTCCGGTCGTCACGCGATAGGCCGTTTGATGCACCAGATCGTTTGCCGCGCCAAAAAGGTCGCCGATGATCTTGGCCGCCGTTTCGGGTGTCTTGCCGGGCAGAACAACGTCCACCATACCCGTGCGAACACTCATGGCCGCAGGACCGGATACCGGCCTGGAGTTCTGGGAAACCGATGCGCAATAGGTCATGTCTGCCTCCTTTTGCGGAAGTCCTCCGGTTGGATCACAGGATCATCGTTCGATGAGAGGCCCCGCCGGTCGGTGCCGGCGGGGCAAGACGCCGTAAGTCAGGCCGCCTCGTCTTCGTACTCCGTCATCGGCGGGCAAGTGCACACCAGATTGCGGTCTCCGAAGGCGTTGTCGACCCGGTTCACCGGCGGCCAGTACTTGTCAACGCCGAGGCTGCCGGCAGGGAAACAGGCCTGTTCGCGCGTGTACGGCCGATCCCAATCGCCGACCAGGTCGCGCACCGTGTGCGGCGCATTCTTCAGCGGATTGTTTTCGGCGTCGATCTTGCCGTCGATGATGTCCTGCGCCTCGGCCCGGATCGACAGCATCGCGTCGCAGAAGCGGTCGAGTTCGGCCTTGGGTTCGGATTCGGTCGGTTCGACCATGAGTGTTCCGGCAACCGGCCAGGACATCGTGGGCGCGTGGAACCCGCTGTCGATCAGCCGCTTGGCGATGTCGTCCACGGTGACGTTGCCTTCCTCGGCCAGGGGGCGGGTATCCAGGATGCACTCATGCGCCACCCGGCCCGATTCCGAGGTATACAGGATCGGGTAGGCGTCCTTGAGCCGCGCCGCGATGTAGTTGGCGTTGAGAATGGCCACCTTGGTCGCCTGCGTCAGGCCGGCTCCACCCATCAACAACAGATAGGCCCAACTGACCGGCAGGATCGAGGGCGACCCGAACGGGGCGGCCGAAACCGGGCCGATGGCGCCGTTCAATTCCGGATGGCCCGGCAGGTAGTCCTTGAGATGCGCCTTCACGCCGATCGGCCCCATGCCCGGGCCGCCGCCGCCATGCGGAATGCAGAAGGTCTTGTGCAGGTTCAGGTGACTGACGTCGCCGCCAATCTTGCCAGGCTGCACCAGGCCGACCATGGCATTCATGTTGGCGCCGTCGATATAGACCTGACCGCCGTGATCGTGGGTGATCTGGCACACCTCCTGCACGGTTTCCTCGAACACCCCGTGCGTGGAGGGATAGGTGATCATGCAGGCGGCAAGCTTGTCCGAGTATTTCTCGGCCTTTTCGCGGAAATCGGCGACATCGATGTTGCCGTGCTCGTCGGACCGCACCGGCACGACCTGATAGCCGACCATATGCGCCGATGCCGGGTTGGTCCCGTGCGCCGAGGTCGGAATCAGACAGATGTCGCGATGCCCCTCACCACGCGCGATGTGGTAGTTGCGGATGGTCAGAAGGCCCGCATACTCCCCCTGCGCGCCCGAGTTTGGCTGCATCGAGATGGCATCGTAACCGGTGATCTGGCACAGCTTGTCGTTCAGATCCTCGATCATCTCGAGATATCCCTGCGCCTGATCCGCCGGGACAAAGGGATGGATGTTGGCGAATTCGGGCCAGGTGACGGGGATCATCTCGATGGTCGCGTTCAACTTCATCGTGCACGACCCCAGCGGGATCATCGCACGGTCAAGCGCCAGGTCGCGATCGGCCAGGCGGCGCATGTAGCGGGTGATCTCGGCCTCGGCCCGGTTCAGATGGAAGATCGGGTGGGTCAGATAGGCGCTTTCCCGCAGCGCATAATCCGGCAGGCGGTAGTGCCGGTTCTTCTGGCTGTCGTCCTTCTTGTCGATGCCGAAGGCGCCCCAGACGGCCTCGATGGTTTGCGGGCGGGTCTGTTCGTCCAGACTGATGCCGATCCGGGTTTCACCCACCTTGCGCAGGTTGACACCGCGCGCCACGGCGGCCTCCATCACGGTGCGCTGCAGAGGGCCGACTTCGACGGTGATGGTGTCGAAGAAGACTTCCGGTTCGACCTTGAATCCGTGCTCCTCCAAGCCGGCGGCAAGCCGCGAAGTCTTGCGATGCACCGACTGGGCAATGGCCTTGATCCCGTCCGGCCCGTGATAGACCGCATACATCGACGCCATGACCGCCAGCAGGGCCTGCGCCGTGCAGACGTTCGAGTTGGCCTTTTCGCGGCGAATGTGCTGCTCGCGTGCTTGCAGGGCCAGGCGATAGGCCTTGTTGCCGCGGGAATCGACTGAAACACCGATGATCCGGCCCGGCATGGCGCGTTTCAACTTGTCGGTCGTGGCCATGTAGGCTGCGTGCGGGCCGCCAAAACCCATCGGAACGCCGAAGCGCTGGGTCGAGCCAACCGCAATGTCGGCACCCATCTCACCGGGGCTCTTCAAAAGCGCCAGCGCCAGAATGTCCGCTGCGACGATGGCGATGGCCTTGTGTTCGTGCAGCGCCTCGATCTCCTTGGTGAAATCGCGGACATGGCCATAGGTGCCCGGATACTGGAAGATCGCTCCAAAGACCGCGCCGGGATCCAGATCGTCGGGATCGGCCACCTGCACGTCGATGCCCAGTGGCTCGGCGCGTGTCTTGATCACGGCAATGGTTTGCGGGTGGCAGTTCTTGTCCACGAAGAACGCCGCGTTGTTCGCCTTGGAGCGCCCGCCGCGTTGCGCCATGGTCATCGCTTCGGCGGCCGCGGTCGCCTCGTCGAGCAAGGAGGCGTTGGCGACATCGAGGCCCGTGAGATCGCTTACCATGGTCTGGTAGTTCAGCATGGCTTCGAGCCGCCCCTGGCTGATCTCCGCCTGATACGGCGAATACGACGTGTACCAGGCGGGGTTTTCGAGGATGTTTCGCAGGATCGGCGCCGGCGTCGTGGTGCCATAGTATCCCTGACCGATCAGCGAGGTGAGAACCTTGTTCTTCGAAGCCACTTCGCGCATGTGATAGAGCGCATCGCGCTCGGTCATCGCCGGACCCCAGTCCAGGGGTTCGCTCATCCGGATCGCCGGCGGAACGGTGGCGTCGATCAACTGGTCAAGGGTCCGGAAGCCCATGATCTTGAGCATGTCGGCCATTTCCCGCGGGGACGGCCCGATGTGGCGGCGGTTGGCGAAATCGTAGGCTTCGTAGTCGGTCAGTTTGAAGGCCATTTCAGCGCTCCTGTTTCGAAATGTGCACCCGGCGGCATGAGGTCATTATGCACCGCCGGGACCGTCTGCAAAGTGTCCGGCGTTCAGCCGATCAAAGCCTTGTAGGCGTCCAGATCCATCAGATCTTCAAGCTGCGATGCATCCGCCAGCTTGATCTTGTAGATCCACGCATCGCCTTCGGGGCTTTCGTTCAAGGCGCTTGGGTTGTCGGCGAACACCTCGTTCACCTCGATGATTTCGCCATCGACCGGCGCATAGATCTCGGAAGCGGCCTTGACGGATTCGATCACGCCGATTTCGCCACCCTTCTCGAATTCCTCACCGGTTTCCCGCTGCTCGACAAACACGATGTCGCCCAGCTGTTCCGCGGCGTGCTGGGTGATGCCGAGGGTGGCGATGTCACCCTCGACCGTGATCCACTCGTGATCTTCCGAGTAATAGGTTGCCATGTTCGATTTCTCCTGACTTCAACGCTTGTAGTTCTGGGCGACAAAGGGGAGCGCAACGATGTTGGCCGGTTGCGCCTTGCCGCGAATGATGAGGTTCACTTTCTCCCCCGGCTCGCCATGACCGGCCGAGACATAGCCCATGGCGATCGGACCGCCGACCGTCGGGCCAAACCCGCCCGAAGTGATTTGGCCGATGGTGTTACCTTCGATGCACTGAATTTCAATGCCTTGCCGCGCAGGTGCGCGCCCTTCCGGCTTGATGCCGACCAGCTTGCGCGGAGCGCCTTCGGCCAGTTCCTTCTGGATACGCTCGGCACCCGGAAAGCCGCCTTCTTCCTTGCGGCGCTTCTGAA
Organism: Ruegeria sp. BHSB196; assembly: GCF_059613135.1. Classification (NCBI taxonomy): domain Bacteria; kingdom Pseudomonadati; phylum Pseudomonadota; class Alphaproteobacteria; order Rhodobacterales; family Roseobacteraceae; genus Ruegeria; species Ruegeria sp. BHSB196. The sequence continues at coordinate 39,074 of NZ_JBXWRY010000023.1, read as the reverse complement.
TCGCCCAGCCCAGCGACGCTTCGATCGGCGATGTCGTCTGGTCTATGTCGTTGCCGTAGAGGCACAGGCCGGCCTCCAGCCGCAGGCTGTCCCGCGCGCCGAGCCCGGCCGGCTCGCAATCCGCGTGGGCGAGGAAGGCGCGGGCGATTTCGATGGCCTTGTCGTCGGGGATCGAGATTTCATAGCCGTCTTCGCCAGTGTAACCCAGGCGTGAGACCCGGCACTCGACGCCGTCGATCTCGGCCATGGTGGTTTCCATGAACTTCAGCTCCCGCGCGGCGGGACACAACTCGCCCACCACGTCCTCGGCCTTTGGGCCTTGCACCGCCACAAGCGCGCGGTCGAAGAGTTCGATCACCTCCACGCCGTCCAGATTGGACTTCATATGCGGAACGTCCTGATGACGCAGCGCGGCGTTGACCACGACGAAATAGTGATCGCCGGCGTTCGACACGATCAGGTCATCCATGATGCCGCCGCTTTCATTTGTGAAAAACCCATAGCGGGCCTTGCCCTCTTTCAGCGTGGCATAGGCTTGCGGGCACAGCGTTTCCAGCTTTTCGCCCACGTTTTCGCCCTTCAGGATCACTTGACCCATGTGGCTTACGTCGAACAGAGCGGCCTTTTCGCGACACTGTTTGTGTTCGCCCATGATGCCCATGGGATATTGGACCGGCATTTCCCAGCCCGCGAAATCGACCATCTTTCCACCGAGTTCCACGTGCAGGTCGTACAGGGGGGTGCGTTTGGGCGCATCTGTCATGACGGGTGCCTTTCGTTGTCTGGAGTTCGGGTCAGTCGCGGATGACCATGACCGTGCAGTGTGCGTTGCGCACGACACGCGCGAGGTTGGGACCGATTTCGTAGTTGGGGAAGTCGCCCTGCGCCGAGGCCATGACGATCATGTCGAAACCTTCCTTGTGCGCCAGCTTCAGGATCTCACGATAGACGCTGCCCTCTTCAATGTGAACCGGCACGTCGACCGCACCGCCTTTGTCGAGAACGCCCTGGACGGCTTTGCGAACGTGTTCCTTGGCCCCGTCCCCATAGTTGGCGGGCAGGTTGGGCAATTTGATGATCTCTGGAATGACCGAAACAGCATGCAGTTCGGCACCGTAGAACTTGGCCTGTTCCAACGCGACAGGCAGCGCCTTTTTCCACGAGCGGTCATCGGTGTGATCGATGGGAAGCAGGATCTTGGTGGCCATCAGTCATCTCCTCGAGATGTCGGTTTCTGTTTCAGGAGGCGGGGGGCCGGATCTGGCCCCCCGTCAGTATCTATTCGGCCGGTGTGCCGCCTGGTTCTTCAGACTGACCGCCGGAGGCGAAGAACTCCTTCGTCAGCTTGAAGACGATCGGGCTCAGCAGGGCCAGCGCGATCAGGTTCGGGATCGCCATCATGGCGTTGAGCGTATCCGCCAGCAGCCAGATGAAGCCCAGATCCGCGGTGGCGCCGAAATAGATCATCACGATCCACAAGACGCGGTAGGGGATCAAGGATTTGACGCCCAGCAGGAATTCAACGCATTTCTCGCCGTAGAACGACCAGCCCAGGATGGTGGTGAAGGCAAAGATCGAGAGCGCGATCGCAATCAGGTGTCCACCGATACCCGGCAGCGTGGTTTCAAACGCCAGGCGCGTCAGCGCCGCTCCGGACTCGCCGGATGTCCAGGCACCGGAGGAAATGATGGCCAGACCGGTGATCGAGCAGACGATGATGGTGTCGATGAAGGTGCCCAGCATCGCGATCAGACCCTGATTGACCGGGCCTTTGGTTTCGGCCGCCGCGTGCGCGATCGGCGCTGAGCCCAGACCTGCCTCGTTCGAGAACACGCCACGGGCCACCCCGAACCGGATTGCCGCCCATACCGCTGCACCGGCGAACCCGCCTTCGGCCGCTGAAGGCGTGAATGCGTGGGTAAAGACCAGCGACAGCGCGTAACCGATGTTGCCGATATTGATCAGCAAGACCAAAAGACCAGCAACGACATAGGCGATTGCCATGAACGGGACGAGCTTGCCGGCGACGGCGCCGATGCGGGTGATGCCACCGAGAATGACGCCAGCGGTAAGGACCATCAGAACGACACCCGTGACCGAGGTGTTGACGCCGAAGTTCGAGTCCAAAACCTGCGCCACGCCGTTGGCCTGAACGCCATTCCCGATTCCGAATGCCGCGACGGCGCCGAACAACGCGAACGCCCAGCCCAGCCAGTGCCAGTTCTTGGACAACCCGTTCTTGATGTAATACATCGGTCCGCCGACGAAATTGCCCAGCTCGTCCTGCTCGCGGTATTTCACCGCACAGACGGCTTCGGCGTATTTGGTGGCCATGCCCACCAGGGCGGTCATCCACATCCAGAACAAGGCGCCCGGACCGCCCAGGAAGACAGCGGTGGCCACGCCGGCGATGTTGCCGGTCCCGATGGTCGCCGACAGCGAGGTCATCAGTGCATTGAAGGGGCTGATCTGCCCCGCGCCCTGTCCCTCGCGACCCTTGAACAGCAGGCTGAAGCCGGTGCCGATGCGCAGGATCGGCATGAATTTCAGCCCGACCTGCAGGAAGAAGCCGACGCCCAGAATGAGGACGAGCATCAGCGGCCCCCACACGACGCCATTGATGGCCCCTACGATTGAGTTTAACGCTTCCATGGTTTCCCTCCCATTTGCGTCACTTTTTTGCCCTGCAGGCCAATGCCCGTGCGCGGGCCTGCTTGAGGGCGGCGAAATCTTCGTCTGCGTGGAACGACGACCGGGTCATCGGAGTTGCCGAAACGTGCAAGAACCCCTTGGATCGGGCGATCCGTTCAAGCCGCTCGAATTCTTCAGGCGACCAGAATCGATCGATCGGGTGGTGTTTTGGCGTGGGTTGCAGATATTGACCCACGGTCAGAAAATCGACTTCGGCTGCGCGCAGGTCATCCATCACCTGACGCACATCGTCCAGTGTTTCGCCCATACCAACCATGAGGCCGGATTTCGTGAAAATTCCGGGGTTTGCGCGTTTGGCGTCATCCAGCAACCGCAGCGAGGCGTAGTAACGTGCGCCGGGCCGAACCTTGGGATAAAGATGCGGGACGGTTTCGAGATTGTGGTTGAACACATCGGGAGCGGCATCGAACACGACAGTGGCCGCATCGCCCTTGCCCAGGAAATCCGGCGTCAGAACCTCTATGGTCGTACCGGGATTTCGGTTGCGCACGGCGCGGATGGTCTGCGCGATATGTCCGGCACCGCCATCCTCCAGATCGTCGCGATCCACGGACGTGATCACGACATGGCGCAAGCCGAGTTTTTGGACGGCGGCAGCCACGCGGCCAGGCTCGAAGACATCCAATGCGTCAGGCCGGCCGGTCGCCACGTTGCAGAACGCGCATCCTCGGGTACAAACCTCGCCCATGATCATCATGGTCGCGTGGCGTTTGGACCAGCATTCGCCGATGTTCGGGCATGCCGCCTCTTCGCAAACCGTTGCCAGATCATGCGCTCGCATCAGGCGGCGGGTTTCGAAGTATTCCGGGCTTTCGATCTTTTTTCGGCGAATCCATTTCGGCTTTCGCGGGACCGCATTATCGGCTTTATTTGCCTTTTCAGGATGCCGGGGGCGGAGCTGGATCGTCATCTGGCTGCCCTCGATCACGCGTGGATGGCCCGGCCCATCGCGTCAAGGCAGGCCTCCTTGATCGCCTCGCCCATGGCCGGATGCGCGTGGCAGGTCGCGGCGACTTCGGCCACCGTCGCGCCCTTTGTCATGGCCAGGACCAGCTCGGCAATCAAGTCGCCACCGTGGGCGCCGCAGATATGCGCACCCAGGATCGCACCATCCGGCCCGGCCAGAATCTTGACCGCACCTTCGGTTTCGCCCTTCGAACGAGCGCGGGAATTCGCCATGAAGGCGAACTTGCCGACCCGGTACGCGACACCCGCTTCCTTCAGCGCGTCCTCGGTCCGGCCGACTGACGCGACCTCGGGGTCGGTATAGACGACGCCCGGCACGGTGTCGTAGTCCACGTGGGCCGTCAGACCGGCCAGCATTTCGACGCAGGCCATCCCGTCTTCTTCCGCCTTGTGTGCCAGCATCGGCCCTGGAACGCAGTCGCCGATCGCGTAGATGCCGGGGACCGAGGTTTGGAACGCGCCATCCACCTTGATGAAACCCCGCGCATCGACCGCGATGCCCAGTGCCTCCAGCCCCAAGCCGCGGGTCACGGGCCTGCGCCCGATGGCGACCAGAACCTTGTCGGCCTCGATGACCTCTTGAGATTCCTTGCCGACCCTGTCGATCTTCAAGCTCAACCCGGATTCGGTCTTTTGCACCGCTTTCAATGCGCGCCCCAACTGGAGCTTCAGGCCGCGTTTCGTGAGCGCCCGCTGCGCCAGCTTGGCAATCTCGGCGTCACATCCGGGCAGCACGCGATCCAGATACTCGACGACCGTGACCTTGGCGCCCAATCTGGCCCAAACCTGGCCCAGTTCCAGCCCGATCACGCCCGCGCCGACCACGACCAGGTGATCGGGAACCGCTTCCAGAGCCAGAGCGCCGGTCGAACTGAGAATGTCGGTTTCGTCAATCTCGACCCCGGGCAACGGCGTCGGTTCGGATCCCGTGGCAATCACGATGCTTTTTGCTGCGTACAGCTCGTCGCCAACCTGGACCTGTCCCGGCGCGGGGATCGAGGCCCAGCCTTCGATCCGATCGATACCGTTCTTCTTGAACAGAAAGGCGATGCCCTTTGTCAGGTCTTCGACGATCTTGTCCTTGCGCCGCATCATGGCGGGCAGATCAATGCTGGCCCCCTCGACCGAAATGCCATGGGAGGAGAGTTGGGGGAGTTCGGCATATTTGGCCGAGGAGGTCAGCAACGCTTTGGAAGGGATGCAGCCCACATTCAGGCATGTGCCGCCCAGAGCACTTCGGCCTTCGACACACGCGACCTTCATGCCCAATTGCGCGGCCCGGATCGCGGCGACATAGCCGCCAGGCCCACCGCCAATGACGATCAGATCATAGTCGCTCACCGGAATCCCTCCCGAAACCCGTCGCGCATGACAAAAAATTTTCTCATTGCGCCATTGCGACTCCTATAGGAAACTTTTCTCCTATTATCAATCCGTGTTTTGATTTCGAAACTTTGACGAGTTTGGGCAGCTATTCTAAGATTCCCGAGCGTGTGGAGAACCAATGCTCATGGAACCCGTCCAAACAGAAGACTCGGGGCTGGCGCCCGAAACCGTCGAAGCACCGGATGGCGAAGTCCTGGGGAAGATGATTCGGGACGCCCGGCGGGAGAAAGGTCTGACGCTGGAAGAGGCGGCCAAGGCCGCCTCGATCGGGCGCTCGACGCTTTCGAAAATTGAGAACAACCAGACTCGACCGAGTTTCGAGATCATCCGCCGCCTCATGCAGACGCTGGACCTTGAAACTCCGCAACTGTTCGTACAGTCCGCCCAAAGCGACATTTCGGGCAGACGAGATTTCACCCGATCCGGTGAAGGGGAGCACCAGGTTACGCGAACCTACGATCACGAGTTGCTGTGCAACGAGCTGACCAGCAAGCGGATGCTGCCTTACATCAGCACCATCAAGGCACGAGACGTGTCCGAGTTCGACAATTGGGTACGTCATCGCGGCGAGGAGTTCATGTATGTGATCAGCGGCGAAGTCACGCTGTACACGGAACATTACCGGCCGTTGAGCATGAAAGCCGGAGATTCCGTCTATTATGACAGCGGCATGGGGCATGGGTGCGTTTCCACGAGCGAGGAGGATGCCCGCGTGCTTTGGGTGTCGCTCTCAGACTGAGGCCCTGCGCTTGCCGCTCCGGTCTGGATCGAAGCTGGCCTGTCCCTGCAGGACATGTGCGCGACCGGCCGGGCGCCGGCTCTCGAGGTTCGCGCTATCGCACCAGAAACTCGGCGTGCAACGCTCCTGCCGCCTTGATGGTTTTCAGAATGTCGATCATGTCCCGTGGGGAAACACCGAGTGCGTTCAAGCCGGCAACCACGTCGGACAGAGAGGTGCTTTCCGGAACCTCGGCCAGTCGGGTGCCGTCCTCTTCTTCGAGGCCCGCGGTGGTTCGGGGCACGACGACGGTTTGTCCCTGCGCAAAGGGATTGGGTTGCACCGCGATCGGTGACTCTTCGACCCTCAGCGTCAGGTTTCCCTGAGACACCGCGACACGCGAAATCCGTACATCGTCCCCCATCACGATCGTGCCCGAGCGTTGGTCCACGACCACGCGCGCCTTTCGTTCAGGTTCAACCAGAATGTTCTCGATCTGCTCGATCGCATGGGCCGTCGAGATGGCCCGGGTTGAGGGTATGTCCAGCTGGATCGTCCCTGAATCGCGCATCACCGCGACCCGGCGGTTGAAGGTGCGGTTGATGGCCGCCTCGATCCTGGCAGCCGTTGTGAAGTCCGGGTCTCTCAGGGCAAGACGCAACTGGTCGAGGTCGTTCAGCACGAATTCGATCTCGCGCTCGACCCGCGCGCCGGAAGGAATCACGCCGGAGGTCGGGACGCCGCGGACGACCGAAGCCGCCTCCCCCTCGGCCGCCGCGCCGCCGGCCAACACGGTGCCTTGCGCGACCGCATAGATCTGACCATCAGCGGCATTGAGCGGTGTCATGATGAGGGTTCCGCCCAGCAGGCTCTTGGAATCGCCGATTGCCGAGACCGTGACGTCAATCTGGCTTCCAACCCTGGCAAAGGGAGGAAGGCTCGCGGTCACAAAGACGGCCGCGACGTTCTTGGGTCGAAACTGCTCACCTGTGACGTTGACGCCCAGGCGTTCCAGAATGTTCGACATGATCTCTTCGGTGAACGGGGCGTTTCGCAGACCGTCACCGGTACCGTTGAGTCCAACGACCAGACCGTACCCGACAAGGTCGTTGCCCCGAACGCCATCGAATTCGACCAGATCCTTGATCCGGATCGGACCGGCTTCGGCGATCCCCGCAATCGCGAGGGCAAGCAGAACAAGCAGAAACCTCATCTCAGGAACTTCACCAGCGACAGGTTCGCATTGCGCACCGTGACCGAATAGAGGCTTTCAAGTTGGAACTGCGCCGCCTGAAGCCGCGCCGCCGTATCGTAAGGGTCCGCACCGATCAGTTCGCCCTTGGCATATTCAAGGCTGGTTTGCGCCGCGGAATTCCGTGTCGCCGCCGCGTCCACTCGGGCCTGCACCGCGCCGATACCGGCCCGCAGATTGGTCAGGTCATCTTGAGTGTTCGCCAGTTGCACTCCCAGTTCCCGAAACAGAGCCGTTTTCTGATCCGCCGCCAGACCCAGTGTCGGATCTGAGGCCAGCGCCGCCAAGGCCATGTCGCGCATCGCATCTCGAAACGCCGGATCATCAGCCTTGGCCGTAAGGCTCAAGCGATCGGCCTCGGAAATCTGCATTGGCGCCAGTTCGGTATCTGCGCCGCGATACATGACCGATCGAAACCCCGCCGGGTCGTCGAACCAGTCGGTGGCGGCTTGACGCCAGTCCGCTGAGGTCGTCAACCCGTTCAACTCGGCGCGCAACGCGGTCAACAGGGTTTCGGCCGAGTCGAGGGGCGTCCGGTCGGTGGCTGTCCCGGCAAACAGGCTGCGCCCGCCAACGCGGGTGTTGAGCGCCGAGATCGCGGTTTCGAGTTCGTTGCGGGCAGTGACGCTGGCCTGCTCGTAGGTCACGGTCTGGTTTGAAGACCCGAAGGACAAAAGTTCCTGTGACAGGTCCGATACGCTGTCACCAAGAAGGGACAGACTCCTCTGCATTGCATCCGCGAAAAGGCCGGTTTCCGCGGTCGCGACATCAAACCCGCTCAAGCGTTCCAGCCCGCGGTCGATCCCGGAAATCTGGGAATAGTCGCCGCGCAGTCTCGTGGCGACATCCTTCACTTGTCCGGAGGACAATTCGTAGGAAAGCGTTTCGATCTGGGTCTTGATCTCGGCGCTGCGGGTCCGAAGCATCATTCCCCGCGCAAGATCACCGATTGAAGTCAGGGCCATCGCTTAGATCCTCAGAAGCGTTTCCATCAAGTCGTCCAGCACCTGCATCATGCGCGCGTTGGCCGCATAGGACTGTTCGATCCGCATCATTTGCTGAAGCTCGGCATCGGTATCGACACCTTGCGCCTTCTCGATCCGCTGCATCTCGGTTCGGGACGCCGCTGCATGTGTCAATCGGCCGACGGCGTTCTGGGCGTTCTGGCCAGTTCTGGACAAGAGAACCTCGCCAATGTCGGCTGCGGTCATCTGCCCGGTACCGAAGCGCGCCGAGGGCATCGACCGGGGGGCGGTCAATGCGGCGCCGAAGGCGTGCAATTGCCGCGCATCGCCTGGATCACCCGGGGTTGCGGCACCCAGACCCGCGCGCAATCTCCAGCTGTCTCCTCCGCCGTCAGGATCGACGATCGCATTCAGCGCCACCCGGCCGGCCAGACCGGTTTCAAAGGCGGGATCGAAGCGGGCTCCGCCATCGGTGAAAAGCCCCGGATCGGTCGCGCCCGCAGTTGCGTCCACAGCTGGGTCTTGAAAGCGTTCGACGAGGTCGCGGGCCAGTGCGTCGAGATCCTTTTGCGCCTCCACGGTCAGGTCGTCGCGAACCTCGAACTGCGCCGCCAGGCTGCCTCCGCGAATCGCGGAGTTCGAACCCGATGTTCTGACCGGAGAGCCGTTGATCTGCAAACCCGACAACAATCCGTTCTGGACGCTCATGTGCGGCATCGTCTCGCCGGTCGTATCGAAGGAAAACTCGGCTGCGCGCCCTTCCAGCAGGATCAGCCCACCGGCGGAATAAAGCGAAACCTGATCGTTCTCGCGCGCCACCGCCTTCAGTGGCACGATTCCGTTTGCGGTATCGATCAGTGATTGGCGCTGGTCGAGCAGTGCCGCTATGTCGCCGCCCGAGTTTTTGACGGCCGGGATTCGCGCGTTGAGGGTTTCGATTTCCTTCAGCACGGTGTTCAGCCGGGCAACCTCCCGACCGATGGCGCGATCTGCGTCCGATCGCATGTCGCGAAGCCCTTCGGCGGCGGTCCGGATGGCCGACGCCAGAGCGCGCGCGTCGGTCGCCACCTGATCCAGCCGGGTCACGGACTCCGGGGCGCTCGCCGCTGCGATCAAACTGCTCTCGACCCGAGACAGATGGCTTGTGATCGAGCCTGGGTCATTGGCGGTTCCGACGAGTGTTTCGAGCTTTCCAAAGAAAGCCGCCTTGACCGCTTCATGGGCATGACCGGCTTCGGCGTTGCGCCGACTGGCCGTCAGCGCCGGATCGGCATGTCGGACGATGCCGACAACCTGAACACCATTGCCTGAAACCCGGCCGGACGCGAGTTCCAGGCTTCGTCGGGCGTAGCCGGGCGTCAACGCATTCGCGATGTTGTCGGATACGACAACCGCGCCGCGGCCAGCCGCCGACAAACCGCTGAGTGCGTTTTGAAAGGCCGTGGAAATGCTCATGGGTCAACTCCTTGCCGCGGCGGTAGGATCAACGTTTGATATTGGTCGTTTCCTGCAACATCTCGTCCACGGTCTGGATCACCTTTGCGCTTGAAGAGTAGGCGCGCTGCGTCTGGATCATTGCCGTGAGTTCGTTGGCCACGTCGGTCGTCGATTCCTCTCGGGCGAAGGAAATGAGATCACCGGTCGGGCCGTCTCCGGCATCCCAGAGAAAGTAGGTGCCGCTTTCCCGTGACGGCGCATAGGTCTGACTGTCTAGCGCGGACAGGCCATTCGGGTTCGGAACATCCACCAGCGGGATCTGGAACATGCGACGGCTGACGCCGGTATCGTAGAGCGCATAGACGAAACCTCTTTCGTCGACCTCCACGCTGGTCATCGTTCCGACCGCCGATCCGTCCCGGGTTATCGATACCGGTGCGAACGTGTCGGACAGCTGGGTGATGCCGTTGGAATCGCCCAGCCGGCCGATGTTGACCTCCATCGGGCCGCCGGCCACATTGACCACGACGCTGCCCGTGGCCGGATCGTAAGCCCCACCCGACACCGCCGTTACGCTGGCCAATGTGCCGCCCGTGGTTCGGCTGTCGTTGAACGTCATCGTATATTCGCCGATCACTGCGCCACCCGAGGCCGTGTCACGGAGGATCATCGTCCACTCGTTGCTGACACCCGTGGCCGGCACCGTGGGCACCAGCTCGATCTGGACGTTCTCGGACTTGCCTAGATTGTCAAAGTACTCGACGGACAGTGGCTGGGTGTCGCCGTTCGCGCCGGCCTCTGTCGCCGTCGCAGGCAGATTCATGCGCAGCGTCATCTGCGTCGTGGGCGATCCGGAGAGCTGGTTGACGCTGAGCTGGACAGGCTCCAGCCCGACCGGAGTATCGCGCGGCATGTTCGGTATCGACCCATCGGGCAATGCAGGCCATCCCAGCAGCACCAACCCCGATTCCGTGACCAGATAGCCCTGATCGTTGGTGCGGAACGATCCGGTCGTCGCCAACAGCAACTCGTTCGCGCCCGAGGCGATCTGCGAACTCGGCATGACCGGCAGCATCCCACGACCGCGCACCGCAAGATCCGTGGAATTCGTCGTCGTCACCAGGGAACCGCGCTGGTCGATCAGCCGCTGGCTGGTGGTGCGGACGCCTCCTGCCGAGTAGGCCCCGCCGGAACTGGACGTGACCATGGAATGGAAATCGGTCTCGACACGTTTGTACCCAAAGGTCGAGGCGTTTGCGATGTTGTCTGAAATGGTCGCCAACCTGTTGGCGTTTGCCTTGAGCGCCGCGACACCGGCATTCAGCGAAGATGAAATGGTCATCCTGGCGCCTTTCTGCTGCATCAAATGATCGTTGACGCAACACCTAACGCACGTCGCCTTAACAGCGGGCTAACGGTCAAATACCGCGCTATCCCGCCTCCTGATGCCTGAGAAAGATGATCTCGACCCGGTTGTTGCGGTTGGACATGGGGTTGTCGTGGGCAAGTTCGCGGTCGGCATGGCCGGTGACGCGCTGGATGCGTGCGGGATCCACTCCGAATCGCTCAAGCATCTTTCGGGTTTCCACGGCTCGGGCAGACGACTTCTCCCAAATCGGGTTTTCGGCCAACACCAGCGGATAGGCGCGGATGTGGCCTCCGACGGCAATGCCGTTTGTCACAAGGTCTGACGCCCGAGCCACGGCGCGCACAAGGTCGGACATCAGCCGTGTGGGCCGGTCCGTGCCCGATTCGAACAATGGGGTATCATCGGTCGCAAAGAGCTCCACCACGAGCCCTTCGTCGGTGACACGTGTCACGATGTGTTCCAGATCCTTCTTGGATACCAGGCTTTCGCCGGTCCGGCCCAGAAGCAGCGCCTCGAGCGTCGAAAAATCCTCGGTCGTGCGACGATCCTGCCCTTCGCTGTTGACCCCGGTCGATCCCCGCGCCCGTTTGGCATCCGACGGGTTTCGCCGGGTCGCCCCGGACCCGTCCATGACCAGGGTTTTCTCGGAGAACATGCTGTCTCCTCCGAACGCGCCGTCGCCCCCGCCGGAAACGGGATTGACCGGAATGCTCGGCGAAAAGTAATCCGCAAGACCCTTGCGTTGTTTTTCGGTCGTCGCGTTCAACAGCCACATCAACATGAAGAAGGCCATCATGGCCGTGACGAAATCGGCATACGCGACTTTCCACGCGCCGCCATGATGGCTTTCGCCCGCTCGGCCGCGCTTCTTCTTGATGATGATTGGCGCCGCATTGGTTTGCGCACCCATCTCCACCACCTTTTTTCACCCATGTCAGGGATATCAGGGCAGCGGTTAATTGTTGTCTAACAGTTAAAGTTGTCGCGTTTTCGCGATGGTGTCACAGGGCTTCAGGTCTTCGCCCCAACTCGTGCGCGACGCAGCAGAAGCGCCAGGCGCTCGAAGCTTGCCTCGACACCGTCCGGATCTGCCCGCGCAAAGAACGTCTCCAGCTCGGCATGTGCGCGGATGGCCTGGTCCAGCTCCGGATCGCTGCCTTCCGCATAAAGGCCGGCCTTGATCATGACTTCGGACCTTTGGTAGCTGCCGATCAGCCTGCGCGCTTCGCGGATCATTTCGTTCTCCTCGGCGCTGGCCGCATCCGGAAGGCTCCGCGACACCGAGCGCGCCACGTCGATGGCCGGGAACCGGCCGCGTTCGGCAATGTCCCGACTCAGCACGATATGCCCGTCGAGGATGCCGCGCAGGATGTCGGCAACGGGCTCGTCCATGTCGGACCCTGCAACCAGAACGCTGAACACCGCGGTTATGTCGCCCTGATGCTGCGTTCCCGGCCCGGCCCGTTCACACAGACCGGCGATCAGCGACGCGACCGATGGCGGAAAGCCGCGGAGCGACGGCGATTCGCCCATCGCGGTGGCGATTTCCCGATGAGCTTCGGCGAAGCGGGTCACCGAATCGGCCAGCAACAGAACATTGAGCCCCTCATCGCGCAGATGCTCGGCCACCGACATGGCCGCCCATGCACACCGCCTGCGAACCAGGGCCGACTCGTCCGACGTGGCCGCGACCACGACCGAACGAGCCATGCTCTCGGTCCCGAGAGCCTTCTCGACGAAGGCATTGACTTCGCGCCCCCGCTCTCCGATCAGCGCGACGACCACGGCATCGGCCTGCATCGAGCGGGCGAGGGTGGCCAGCAGGCTCGACTTGCCCACGCCCGATCCGGCGAACAGGCCCACTCTTTGCCCGCGCACGATCGGCAGCAGGGTGTTGAGAACCGCAAGCCCCGTGGCCATGCGTTCCCCGAACGGCTTGCGCTCCACCGCGCGGGGAGGGGATTTCAGCAGATCCCGTGCGGCGACGCCCCTCAACAAGGGTTTTCCATCCAAGGGTCTTCCATAGGGATCGACGACTCGGCCCAACCAATGTCTGCCCGGCGCAAACTGGGGCATGGGAACCAGCGCCACCCGATCGCCGAGACTCACGCCTTCAGGTGCGGCGTCTGCCAGCATGTGGACCGCCTCGTTCCCGACATACAGGACTTCGCCGGGCAAGGATGGTCCGGCGGACCGCTGAAGCGTCAGCCTGTCCCCGATGCGCGCGACATGCGACAGGCCGTCCACGTCGATCACGCCGCCCGTCACACAGGTCACGCGGCCGACATGGCGCGCGCAGGAAAGCGTTTCGAGTTCCGCGGTCAGCTGCCTTGGGTCCGGTGCAAGCATCGCTGTTGTTCCCATTGTGTTCCGAAACCGTTTCTAAAGGAATCGGGGTTAAGCCAAGATTGAAATCGATCGAGGGAGAAGCCCCGATGTTCTCGGACTTGAATGTCTTCAAACTGGCGCACGCCATGGCAACCCACGCTGGACAGCGGCAGGCAATCGTCGCGCGCAACATGGCGAATGCCGACACGCCCGGATACCGTCCCCGCGACATCGAGCGTTTTGCCGATGCGGTGCAGGTCTCCGATGCGTCGGCGAGCATGAAGGCCACGCGCGAGACCCATTTGAACGCAGCGCATACCGAACGAAACGGTTGGGCTGAATACACGCTGCGCACCCCTACGGATCCAAACGGCAACGGCGTTTCGATCGAGGAAGAGATGCTGCGGGCGGTCGAAGTCAAACGGCAGCATGATCGCGCCGTGGCAATCTACCGATCCTCGCTCAACGTGCTGCGCGCCAGCCTCGGCAAGGTCTGAAGGGGCGCAGGATGAGCGAATTCTCGAAATCCCTTGCCGCATCCGCCAGCGCGCTGCGTGCGCAAGCGACGCGCCTCCGTCACGTGTCCGAAAACATTTCCAATGCGGACACGCCCGGCTATCGCCGCAAGACCGTTCCATTTGAAACGGTCGGTTCGGCCGACGGCGACCTGGTGCGCGCCGGTCGAGTCCGACTGGATCGACGCGAGCCTGCCAGGATCTACGATCCGGGGCATCCTCTGGCCGATGCGACCGGCCACTATCGCGGCTCGAACGTGGATCTCATGGTCGAGATCGCCGACGCCCGCGAAGCCCAACGCAGCTATGAAGCAAATCTCAAGATGTTCGAACAGACCCGCCAGATGTCGGCGAGCCTGATGGACCTCCTCCGCAAGTAGAAGGACGAACGGAATGGATATCCGCACCCTCCAGGCGGCGCAGAACTATGCCTCGGCCCGCCCTGCCACGCAGGCTGAACCCAACCTCGATGGAACGACCCAGAAATTGCGCGGCGCAGTCCGCGACTTTGCCGCAACCCTCCAAAAAAGCGAGCGGGTTTCGCGATCGGCGATGGTCGGTCAGGCTGACCCGCACACGTTGGTTCAGGCCCTGGCCCAGACCGAACTGGCGGTCGAAACCGCCGTCACCGTGCGCAACAAGGTGGTCGAAGCCTATCAGGAAATCCTGCGGATGCCGGTCTGACCGATGCTGAGCCAAGGACAGTTCTTTGATGTCGTCCGCCAGGCCCTCTGGATCGCGGTCGTTACTTCGGTCCCGATCCTGACCGTTGCGCTGGCGACCGGGCTGGTGATCGGCCTGTTCCAGGCGCTGACGTCCATCCAGGAGATGACGCTGACCTTTGTGCCCAAGCTCCTGGCGATCGTCGCCGTGTTCTGGATCTCGATGGGGTTCATGACCCAGACGCTGGTCACTTTCTTTCAGACCACGCTCGTTTCATTGATCGTCGGAGGCCCGTGATGCAATCGTCCTACATCGCCCTGTCCCGCCAGTCCGGCCTGCTGAACGAGGTCCGCATCGTCGCAAACAACATCGCGAATGCCAACACCACCGGATACCGGCAGCAAGGGGTGGTCTTTTCCGAGTTCATACAAGCCGGCGGCGACGGGCCTTCTGTCTCGATGGCCCGGGCCCAGGTTCGCGATACCGCGCTGCGGCAAGGTGTGCTGGAAAAGACCGGCGGAGCCTTTGACTTCGCGATTGAAGGCGATGGCTTTTTCCTGCTTGAAACCCCGTCCGGCATTCGCCTGACCCGCGCCGGCAGCTTCGCCCCGGACGCGAATGGCGATCTGGTGTCCATGGACGGCCATCGGGTTCTGGACATCAACGGCTCACCGATCTTCATACCGCCGGACGCAGCCAAGGTTGACGCCGGAGCAGACGGCACCCTGAGCGTTCAGGGTCAGCTTCTTGGACAGATCGGCGTGTATCGACCGGCGAACCCCATGGATCTCATCCGCGAGGGAGGCGTGACGTTCCGTGTCGCCGGCGATGTCGATCCGGTCGACAACCCCGTCGTCCTGCACGGCTTCCTGGAGGGTTCAAACGTCAACGCCATCGAGCAGGTGAGCCGTCTTGTCGAAATCCAGCGCGCCTACGAACTGGGCCAGAGCTTTCTCGAGGCCGAGGACCAACGCGTCCGTGGCACGATCAAGGCTCTGATGCGCTAAACCACCGAAAGGAGTTCCCGATGCGCGCCTTGCAAATTGCCGCGACCGGCATGACCGCCCAGCAATTGAGGGTTGAAACGATCTCGAACAACCTCGCCAACATGAACACGACCGGCTACAACGCCCGGCGGGCCGAGTTTGCCGATCTTCACTATCAACAGGTCGCCCGCGCCGGCACCGTGAACGCGGCGGACGGAACGGTTCTGCCGACGGGCATCCAGCTGGGCCTCGGGGTCCGTCCATCGGCGATCACTGTCGAACTTGCCCAGGGAACCCTGTCGGAAACCGGAAGCGATCTGGACCTGGCCATCGAAGGCCGGGGCTTTCTTGAAGTGACCCTGCCCAGCGGACAACCCGCCTACACACGCGACGGCAGTCTCAAGCGGTCGGCGGAAGGTCTGATCGTCACATCCGACGGGTTGGCCGTTTCACCTGAGATCACGATCCCGAACGACGCCCGCTCGATCTCGATCAACGCGTCAGGTCAGGTCTATGCCTATTTCGACGATTCCGCCGAGGCGCAGCTGTTGGGCGAATTGACCCTGGCCAGCTTCACGAATGCAAAGGGGCTCGAGGCCATTGGCGGCAACCTGTTCAGGGAAACCGAAGCCTCGGGCCCGCCGACGATCGGAACTCCGGGTGAGGATGGTCTGGGAACCCTGCGGCAAGGCTATCTCGAAGACAGTTCGGTCGATGCCGTGCGCGAAGTCACGGAATTGATCGAGGCACAACGCGGGTATGAAATGAACGCCAAGGTGATTTCCGCCGTCGATCAGATGATGGCCGCAACGACTCAGGTGCGGTGATGCGACTGCTTTGCACGCTCTCGGCGCTCTTGTTTGCAGCAACCGCGCTGGCCGACACGGTTGTACCGGCGCGCACGATCCGCGCCAAGGAGATCATCGCATTCGGCGACGTGACGACGACGCCCGACATCACCACCGGAGCCTTCGCGAATCCGGAGGATGTCGTCGGGCTGGAGGCCCTCGTCGCGCTCTATCCCGGCCGGCCCATTCGTCCTTCGGATGTCGGGCCGCCGGCGATCGTGAACCGGAACGACCTGGTCACGCTGGTGTTTGACCGGGGCCCACTTTCTATCACTACCGAGGGCCGCGCGCTGGGACGCGGAGCCGCGGGCGAGACCGTCCGGGTCATGAACCTGTCGTCGCGAACCACCGTCAACGGACTGATCCGTTCTGACGGCAGCATCGAGGTAAGATGAATGAAACGACTGAAGACGCTGTCCCTAATGCTTGTCCTCTCGGCCGCCGGATGCGGGCGGCTGGATCACCTGGGAAAACCGCCAAGTTTCACGCCGAACACCGATTCCGATGAACACGTCGCCATGCTGTGGCCCGGATTGCCGACCCACAGCCAACCGCAGCGTCAGGTGGATCGGTCCTCTCTGTGGAGCGGCGGGCAAAGCTCGTTGCTGGGCGACCAGCGCGCCATGAAAAAGGGCGACATCCTGACGGTCGTAATCGAACTCGACGAAAAGGCCGAGATATCGAATGACACGGCACGGTCGCGCACCGGTTCGGAAAGCCTCGGCGTTCCGCATCTGTTTGGGTTGCCGCAGAGAGCGGCGGACAGGCTGCCGACTGGCGCATCGCTCGACGAGGCCGTTTCGATCGACTCCAGCAGCGCGACCAAGGGCAAGGGTTCGGTGAAGCGCAAGGAGAAGCTGACCCTGAGGGTCGCCGCCACGGTGGTCGATGTGTTGCCCAACGGCGTTCTGTCGATTTCGGGTTCGCAGGAACTGCGCGTGAACTTCGAGATGCGGGAATTGCTGGTCTCGGGCTTTGTCCGGCCTGAAGACATCTCGCGCCAGAACGAGATCACGTATGACAAGATCGCTTCGGCCCGGGTCTCATATGGCGGGCGCGGCCAGATCACCGACGTGCAACAGCCCCGCTATGGGCAGCAGATCCTGGACGCCGTGCTTCCGTTCTGAGGTGAAACGATGATGCGCAAACTTCTGCCCCTGATCGGCCTGGTGATCGGCCTCGGCGCAGGGGTCGGGGCCGGTCTGGTCCTGGCTCCGACACCGAAAAACCCTGTATCGGCAGAGCAAGCCGGCCCGGAACCCGTCGACTCCGGGACGGGCAGGAGCAAGAATGGCACCGAGCCGGACACGCCAAAAAAAGCAGGCAATTTGCCTGAGGACAGATCCGCGGGTACCGAGTATCTCAAACTCTCCAAACAGTTCGTGGTGCCGGTGGTTGAGCGCGACAGGATTTCGGCCCTGGTGACGTTGTCGCTCGGGCTCGAGACCAAACCCGGCATCGGTGAAAGGTTTTATGCGCTGGAACCCAAGCTGCGCGACGCGTTCCTGCAGGTGCTATTCGACCATGCCAACATGGGAGGGTTCGACGGCACGTTTACCCAGTCCGCCAATCTGTCGATCCTGAAGGACGCCTTGTTGGAGGTTGCCCGGCGCGACTTCGGGGACGACGTTTCCGGCGTTCTGATCATGAACATTGCCCGTCAGGACACCTGAGCGACACCGGTCGAACCATCCCGACAATCGGAATTCAATCCATACGGGTCATTATCGCCGTGAGTTGGTTCAGACGTTCAAGCTCGGCCGAACGGCGCTTGTTCACCGTTTCGGATCGCTGTTTGCCGTACAGCTCCGCGACCGCCTCGCGACGCCCGAACGCGCGGCGCAACTGATCGGTCGCATGCAACCTCTGCGCGCGCAGACGTGCCAGCTCCGTGTTCAGCGAGCGGCGGGTTCGCGATTCCCAAGCATACCAAGCAATATCCGCACCGGCGATTCGGTATTCGTCGAGTTTCGCCGATTGCACCCTGGCATCTGCGTTGTGCGCGTCAAGCTGAGCAAGCTGCCGCAAAAGGCGGGCCTCGGCATCCAGAAGCGGGCGGATCTTCTTCTGCTCGGCCAGGTACAGGGCCTCGCTCAACGCGTGAATCTCCTTGAGTTTGGGCAGCGTCACCAGCTTCTTCCCTTGGCTTTCTTGCGCATGGCCTCGGCAAACCGGATCGCTGCCGCGACCGGGCGATAATGCGCCTCGGCGATCTCTTGTCCGATCTCGACCGAAGCGTGCAGGGCCCGCGCGGTGGGAGGGTCGGAGTGTATCGGAACACCCGCACCCTGCGCCGCGGCACGGATGGTTGCCGCCATTTCATCGACTCCCTTCGCGACGCATACCGGCGCGGACCCGGGTGCGCGCGACCATTTTAGTGCAACGGCAAAGTGCGTCGGGTTGACGATGACGACATCCGCCGTGGGTACGTCCGCCAGCATCCGGTTCATCGCGATGTCCTGGCCGCGCTGACGGCGCTGTTGCTTCATGTGCGGGTCGCCCTCGGCTTCTTTCATTTCGTCCTGGATTTCCTTGCGCGACATGCGGTTCTTGCGGATGTGCTCGGCATGCTGCCACAAGTAGTCGATCGCACCGATTGCCAAGGCGACGAGAACCGCCAGGAACAGGAACCGCGTCAGCAACTCCATCATCAACGCGATCGACTGCCGCGCCGGGGCGGCGCTTGCCATGATGATGTCGCCCTGGTTGGCACGCAGGAAAACCGTCAGGCAGATCGAATACAGCAGCAGCTTGACGAAACTTTTGGCGAACTCGAAAAGACCGTTGCGGCCGAACTTGTTGCGCGCATTGGAGAGAATGGAGATCCGGGACAACTTTGGTTGCAGCTTGGACGGCGTGACCACGAAGGCCCGCTGAGCCAGGATGCTGAGCAACACGGCCGCCGCCGGAAGGAAAAACAGCAACATCACCGCAAGCCCAACCTGACCGACCAGACCCGAAAGCGGGGTTGACCCGGCGGCGCGCAAGGGCGATGCCGACAAGCGCCAGGATTGCTCGATCAGCCCGACAAAAAGCGTTCCAAGCCGTTCCAGCGCCACCTGGCCGAACACCAGTGCCGCCAGCAGCAAACCGACATAGCTAGCCACCACCGAAAGATCCGTGGATTTCGGAACCTCGCCTTTCTCGCGCGCTTTCTGCAGCTTTTGCGGAGTCGGATCAAAGGACTTTTCGGTATCGTCGTCAGGCTGGCTCACCGGTCTTCCCCAAGCGGGTTTGACAGAAATCCAAGAAGCGCATCGGACCAGACGGTGACGATTAGCGACGCGCTGAGAAACAGAAGAAAAAGCCCGCCGAAGGTGAGCGCCGGCGCACCGACGAAAGCCACCATCAGTTGCGGCATCGCGCGGTTGATCACACCCAGCGCCAGGTTGTAGATCAGGGACGCGATCACGAAGGGCGCGGCCAGTGCGAAGGCCAGCGCAAAAGTCCGAGACACCTGCCGCACACCCCATTCGGACAGGTCCGGGGCCGCCGGCAACGACCCGATCGGAAGCAAGCTGTAGGTACCGATCAGGAACTCTGCCGCACGCACATGCAGCCCGAGGATTGTCGCCAGCGCCAACCCCGCGATTACCAGAAAATACCCCATCGCAGGTACGGGCTCGGCCGCAACCACTCCGAGAATCTGCGAGAGGGAAGTCGCCTGAGCCGCAATGGAACCGGCGGTCTGCAGCGCCAACACCAACAACCGCAACCCGATGCCCATCGCCAGGCCGGTCAGAATCTCGGTGAGGATCAATGCTGCGAACGCGATGGAGCCGGCCGGCGGGGGCGTTTCGGCGACAGCCGGAACGACGATCAGCGTGAAGGCCATCGCGACGGCCAACTTGACACGCGCCGGGATCGTGCGCTCGCCAAAGGCCGGCATCATCGAAACTACCGCTGTGACGCGTAAGAAGACCAGGAAAGCCGCCCAAAGCGCCCCGCCCGCTTCCCCCAACAGCCCCGGCGGAATTGCGATCATGCCGCCACCATCCCGACCAGTGACGGCCGCGCGTTCAGCCCTATTTCTTCGAAGGACAATACCGGGTTGGACACACCGCGCGCATGCGTGATCATCCGCAGAAACCTGCGTCGCTGGCTCGATGTCACCAACGCGGGGTACAGCCCCTGTTCCGCCAAGGTCGCCATTCTTTCGGCAACGCCTTCCGCAAGCTTCTTGAAAAGCTCGGGCGGGAGAGCAACGTCGAGCCCTCCGCTGTTTGCGTCGGTCTGGTAGGTGGCGAACGTGTCCTCCCATTCCGGGGCAAGTTGGACCAACGGTATCGTTCCGTCCTCGCGTTTCATGTCCGCGACCAACTGGAATCCCAAGCGCTGGCGCACCTGTTCGCAAATCGCTTCTGGCTGGGTCGTCGTCAGACGTGCCTCGGCGATGCTTTCAAGGATCAAGGGCATGTTCCGGATCGATACCCGCTCATCCAGCAACAGGCGCAATACCGCGTGCAGCGTGTCAATCGGAACCTTTTCGGGGATCAGTTCGTCCAGCAGCTTGCGGTTGGCCTCGGCACGAACCGGATCGCTCAACCGGGTCATTTCCGACAGCAGCCTGCGCAGGGATTTCAAGGTCAGGAGCCGCGAGAAATTCTGTTTGATGATCTCCAGAAGGTGGGTAGCCAGAATCTCCGGCGGGGTCACGATGGTGGCGCCGGACAGCGCGGCCGTCTCGCGATCCTTTGGCAGAATCCAACGTGCGGGGGCACCGTATACGGGTTCGGTCACATCCTTGCCGTCGGGCAAGTGCATCGACTGGTCCTGCACAAGCGCCAGCACCAGATCGGGGTT
Organism: Ruegeria sp. BHSB196; assembly: GCF_059613135.1. Lineage (NCBI taxonomy): Bacteria > Pseudomonadati > Pseudomonadota > Alphaproteobacteria > Rhodobacterales > Roseobacteraceae > Ruegeria > Ruegeria sp. BHSB196. Next base: position 18,126 of record NZ_JBXWRY010000023.1, on the reverse strand, counting down.
GAGCTCTCCGCGCGCCTGTTCGACGCCATGCACGCGGATGACATAGGTGCCGGTCGGCAACTCGTTCTGATCGGTGAGCCGGATCTCGGGCAGGATCAGACCGTAAACCGAGGCGACATGCGTGCGCATGTTGGCGATCCGTGCATCCAGACCGGTTCCCGGATCCAGAACCATGCCAACCAGATCCGGCGCAAATTCCAGATGAACGTCATCGAGATCGAGAACGTCGCCGATGGACTGCGCGGCGGGCGCGTGGTCTTCCGCGGCCTGTTCGGCCGTCAGGGTTTCCGCCTTTCGCCGTTGGCGAATGGAATAGGCCGCAAAACCGAGCGCCCCCGCACCCAGTATGAAAGGCAGGAACGGCAGCCCGGGCACCAGAGCAAACAGCACCATCAGAACGGCCACCGTCGCAAGCGCCGAAGGGTGACGCCCGAGTTGCGAAAACAGTGCGTTGTCCGTGGCGCCCTGGGTGCCGCCGCGGGCCAGAAGCAGGGCCGACGCAATCGAGATGATCACCGCAGGGATCTGCGACACCAGCCCGTCGCCGACGGTCAGGATGGCATAGGTCTCGAACGCAGCTGCGAGCGGCATCCCGTGGACCGCAACCCCCATGATCAGGCCCATCACCAGGTTGAGAAGGGTGATCAGCAAGCCCGCGATCGCGTCGCCCTTGACGAATTTCGATGCCCCGTCGAGGGAACCGAAGAACGTTGTCTCCTGCTGTTCACGCTCGCGCCGCTCCTTGGCCTGCTGGTGATCGATGGCCCCCGCCGACATGTCGCTGTCGATGGCCAACTGCTTGCCGGGCATTCCGTCCAGAGCGAACCGCGCGCCCACCTCTGCCATGCGGGCGGCGCCCTTGGTGATGACCATGAAGTTCACGATCAACAGCACACCGAAGACCACGAGGCCCAGAAAGATGCTGCCGCTCATGATGAACTGGGCAAAGCCCTGGATCACGTCACCGGCCGCGTTTGGCCCGGTATGTCCCTGCCCGATGATCAGCTTGGTCGAAGAGACGTTGAGCGAAAGCCTCAGCATCAGCGAGGCCAACAGGATCGTCGGGAAGGACGAGAAATCGAGCGGCCGCTCGATGAAGAGCGTCAGGGTGAAGATCAGGATCGCCAGCGCAAAGGATGCGGCCAGGCCGATATCGAGCACCCAGGCCGGCATGGGCAGGATCATCATGACGATGATCGCCATCAGGGCAAGGGCCAGCAGAACCGTCGGAGAAAACAGCGTGCGGGCGTCGATGCGCAGCATTGTTCTCCCCTAGTTGAAGGCGATGAAGGCCGAGCGGTTGCCCGAGGCAGGGAACAGCGATCCCAGTGCCGCGCCGCTCTGTGATCCGGCACCGCCAAACAGGGGCTGGGGGGTGCGGCGGAGCGGATCGGCGGGAGCCTCGGCCAGTCGCGTCTCCGGCTCGCCCTCGAGCCTGGCCAGGACTGTCTCGAACCGCTTGGAATACGCTTTGGCCAAGGTAGGCGTGCGCGAATGATACGCGCCGGCCGCAGCGCGCCACGATCCCAGTTCGGCATGGAGATCGCGCAGAAAGCGCGCCGCATAGGCCGCGTTTTCCTCCGGATCGAACATTGCTTCGACCGAGCGGAAGCCATGGCCGTGCCAGCGATAGTTGATCTGGAAGCAACCGACATCGAAGCTGCGCGTCCCTGCCCCGAGAACCTGGGTGACATGTGCCCTCGCCTCGGCTTCGCTGGAAAACCAGTATCCTTTGCCCTCGACATTCACGGTCCAGGGCCAAGGCGAGAATCGCCCGTTGAGTTTTCGCCCGGTTTCGACCCGCGTGACCGCGCGCAAGACGTTGAGCGGCACGCCTTCGGCGCGGGCGGCCTTGGCCGCGGCGGCATCGCAGGTCTGCGCGAAACGGTCAGCGCCGGAGGCATGGGCAACGGGCGCCAGCCAGATCAGCAAGGCGGCCGCCATCCGCGCCGAAAGCGCGCACCGGTGTCCAGTAATTTGGGGCATTCTGCCGGTCCGGGATTATCCTCGTTTTCCCGGAACCTAGCCTTACACCTGTTTACAATGCGTTATCGCCCGCCGCCCGAAGCGAAACAAGGCCCGCCCAAAGTTCGGTGGCGGGCCTGTCCAGTTGTGCGTTCCGCTCAGATGTCGAACTTGACGCCTTGCGCCAACGGCAGTTCGGCAGAGTAGTTCACCGTGTTGGTCTGACGGCGCATATAGCCCTTCCAGGCATCCGATCCGCTTTCGCGCCCGCCTCCGGTTTCCTTTTCGCCGCCGAACGCCCCGCCGATCTCGGCGCCCGAAGGACCGATGTTGACGTTGGCGATACCGCAATCCGAACCGGCCGCCGACATGAACTGTTCCGCTTCGCGCATGTTCAGCGTGAACACGCAGGAACTCAGGCCCTGCGGTACGTCGTTCTGGATCTCCAGCGCTTCATCGAACGTGTCGTAACCAAGCACGTAAAGGATCGGCGCAAAGGTCTCGGTCCGCACAGTCTCCGTCTGGCTTGGCATTTCGACGATGGCAGGCTCGACATAGACACCGCCCTCGGGAACGCCCTTGTTCACGCGCGCGCCGCCAAAGACGATGCCGCCATCGGACCTGGCCGCTTCCAGGGCTGCGACCATCGCCGAAGCCGAAGCCTCGTCGATCAGCGGCCCGACCAGCGTACCCTCGGCCAGAGGATCACCGATCGGCAGGCCCGCATAGGCTTTTTTCAGCCGCGCGACCAGATCGTCCTTGATCGATTTGTGCACGATCAGCCGGCGCAGCGTCGTGCATCGTTGTCCGGCCGTGCCGACGGCCGAGAAAACGATGGCGCGCACTGCCATTTCCAGGTCGGCCGTGGGGCCGACGATCATCGCGTTGTTGCCGCCCAGTTCCAGAATGCATCTTCCGAACCGCTGGGCCACGACCGGAGCGACCGCCCGCCCCATGCGGGTCGAACCTGTCGCCGAGACGATCGGAACATCCTCGCTTGCCACAAGCGCCTTGCCGAGATCGGCGCCGCCGATCAGGAGTTGCAACAACCCGTCCGGCGCATCGCCGAACCGGGCGACGGCCCTGTCAAAGATCTTCTGGCACGCCATCGCGGTCAGCGGCGTCTTTTCGGATGGTTTCCAGATCACCGGGTCGCCGCACACGATGGCCAGCGCCGCGTTCCACGACCAGACGGCAACGGGAAAGTTGAAGGCCGAAATGACCCCGACCGGCCCCGCCGGATGCCAGGTTTCCATCATCCGATGGCCGGGCCGCTCACTGGCGATGGTCAGGCCGTAAAGCTGGCGCGACAACCCCACCGCGAAGTCGCAGATGTCGATCATCTCCTGCACTTCACCCAGCCCCTCGGACGTGATCTTGCCCGCCTCCCAACTGACCAACGCCCCCAGATCGTCCTTGGCGGCGCGCAGTTCTTCGCCCAGCAGGCGGATCAGTTCGCCGCGACGCGGCGCGGGCACGGTGCGCCACAGTTTGAAGGCGGACCTGGCCTTGGCAAGGATCGCGTCCATTTCGCCCAAGGGAGTCTCGTGTACTTCGCCAAGGACTCTGCCGTCGATCGGCGAGTGCACCTTGAGCGTGCCGCCGGTCAGTTCGGCAGCGGTGAAGCCCAGTTGCGAAAGGGTGGTTTCTGCGGTCATGGCGATGTCTTTCATGTCTCAGGCTGCCTTGTTCTGTTCGGTTACGTCCCCCGCCCTGTAAAGGCGGCCAAATTCGGTTTCGAGAAAATCGGTGAGCTTCACCTGCTCCTGCCGGACGAAACCCTCCTGCGGCAAAGCTCCGGCCCGCATCAGGTCCACGACGCCCAGAACGCCGGCGGCCGTCGTGACCTGAATCGCGCTCCAGACCTGCCCGTCGATCACCCGGCTGAAGGATTTGTTGATCAGGCTCTTTTCACGCAGTTGCCCGTCTATCCGGCCCTTGGCGGTGCAATAGACCAGGACCACGTCCTGATCGGTGCGCGGCAAGGCGGCCTCGAAGATCTCCTTCAGCAGATCACGGCGGCGTTCCAGCCCCAGGTCGCTCAGCAACAGTTTCAGAATGTCGCGATGGCCCGGATAGCGGATCGACCGATAGGAAACGGCCCGCGCCTTGCCTTCCAAGGTTTCAGGCAGCGTTCCCAGCCCGCCGGACGTGTTGAAACACTCGTACTCCACCCCGTCATGACCGAGGATCTCGTAATCCTCCAGCGGAGCGGTCTTGACCCGCTGGCCGTTCACAATGGCGTCGCATGGATTGCAGTATTCGTTGATCAGCCCGTCGGTGGACCAGGTCAGGTTGTATTTCAGCGCATTGGTCGGATAGAGCGGCAGCGCACCCACGCGCATGTGCAGACTGTCGAGTTCGTCGAATTCCGCGGCCAGGGCCGCACCGGCGATGCCGACGAAACCCGGCGCCAGACCGCATTGCGGCATGAAGGCGGTCTTGCTGTCCTTGGCCAGTTTGCGGACGGCATCGGTCGCCGCCACATCCTCGGTCAGGTCAAAATAGTGCGCGCCCGCTGCCTTGGCGGCCTTGGCGATGGCAGGGGTCAGAAAGAACGGAGCCGCCGAGATCACGGCGTTGAAACCTTTCAGCCCCTGCTTCAGTCCGGTTTCGTCCTTCGCGTCGATCTGCTTGGTGGCGACGCCCATCCGGTTCAGAACCGCCAGCGCACCCAGGTCCTGGTCCGCCACCGTGACACTGTAACTGGGCGAGGACTTGAGCAAGGCCGCGACCATCTGGCCGATCTTTCCGGCCCCAACGACGCAAATATTCCAGCGCATGGCACATCTCCATTTTTGTCGGAAAATGTGACCTGTACGCCGTTCGGACTGTAGGGTGCAGACTGACGGAATGAGTTCCTGTTTCGTCAAATCGACGGATTTTCCGACAAATAGTCAGGTTCGGTCGATACGCCGCCCGAAAACGACACTGGTATTGGTGCGCAAGACACCGGGGATTTCGGCCAGTTCGTCCACCAATATGTCGAGATCTTCGATCCGGGGCGCTTCGGCCGACAGCAGCAGGTCGAACTCACCATTGATCGACAGGCAAAGCTTGACCTCGGGATAAGCCTCCAGGCGCTTGATGATCCGCGTCGTTTCTTTCTGCTGAACCTCGAGAAGGACGACGACCTGGACCTTGCTTTCATCCTGCGGCTGTCGCAGCACGACCGAGTAACCGGCAATGACGCCGCGCTCTTCCATCCGTGCGATGCGCTCGTGAACGGTGGTACGGGCCACGCCCAGCCTGGCCGCGATCTTGGTGGTCGAGTCCCGCGCATTGTGCTGCAGGGCGGCGATGATGCGGCGGTCCAGTTGGTCCATGAGATCTCCGATGGGTGTCCCCAGAACGGTTTAAGGGACATGGCCTGATGGGCTCAAGGCCGTTCAGGATACTTTGGGTGCAAGTCGTCGATGATGATGGCATGGCTGTGCGGCACGCCGCTGGCCAGGTGCGGATGATCCGGCGGCAGATCCGGATGCGTATGGAGAACCGGGGCCATGCTGTTTCGTGGCCAAAGCGACCCGGCAGCCACGAGGCCGGCAACCGACAGAGTCGTGAGCGTCGCGGTTGCCACAGTGACGCCAAGGGCCGTCATCAGCCATCCGGCCAGGGGATAGAAAACAAGCCAGCACGCGTGAGACAAAGTGAACTGCGCCGCAAAGACGGCCGGCCGGTCTTCGGGATGCGCCGATCGGGCCAACAACCGGCCCGAAGGTGTCAGCGTCGTCGAATAGCCGACCCCGACCAGCGCCCAGAACAGGACCAACACAGGAAGTGTCAGGGGGGCCATCGCGGTCCACAGCGCCACCAGACCCATCGCAAAGGTTCCGAGGATCGCACCGGCAAGCATGACGCTTCGATCTTCGATCCGGTCCAACACTCGCGGCAAGGCCAAGGCGGCCAGCATCGACCCGCCACCGAATCCCGCCAGTACCAGGGCTACGGTGTGTTCGGGCAGGTTCAGACCGGATCGAACGATCACCACCGTATTCACGATGACCATCGAACCCAGCGCCGCCACCACCCAGTTCAGGGCCAGCAACCCGCGAAGGCGTGGCGTTTTCAGATAGATCCGGAGTCCGCGCGTCGTCCGATCGTACACGCCGCGTTTCGCAGCGGGTTTGGGCGAGGGCAGGACCACCGAAACAACCAGCACGGCCGAGGCGACAAAGCCGATCCCGGTGCCCCAGAACAGGTTGTCGAAGCTCATCACCGTCAAGAGCAACGCTGCGAGCATCGGACTGAGCAGGCTTTCCAGATCAAATGCCAACCGTGACAGGGACAGCGCGCGGGTATAGTCGCGCTCTTCCGTCAAAACATCGGGAATCGTGGCTTGAAAGGCCGGTGTGAACCCGGCCGAAGCGGATTGGAGCATGAAGATCAGCAGGTATACTTGCCAGACCTCGGTCACGAAGGGCAGACAGACGGCCACCGCAGCACGGACCAGATCCAGCGCGACGAGCATTCGTCGGCGGTCCACGCGCTGGGCGAATGCGGCGGCAACGGGCGCGACGATGACATAGGCCACCATCTTGATGGTCAGTGCCGTGCCCAACACCATTCCGGCGGCGGCGCCGGCCAGTTCATACGCCAGCAGGCCCAGAGCCACGGTCGCCAACCCTGTGCCGGTCAGCGCCACGATCTGTGCCGCAAAAAGATGGCGATATACGCGGTTCTTCAGAACGTCGAACATATCTGACATCCGGACGCCGGTTTCCTTTGTCCATGCCTAACGGCCCCGAAAGATGCGCGAAACCCGAAATCGGCCTTGCGGCATCGACACGGCCTGAAAATCGGGCCTTCTCACCCGTAGTGGTGGGGAATTGCCGCCGGAGTTGAGTTTGCCCGGCAAACCGCCTATCTCGGGACCGATACGGCACAAAGGACATTTCCGTGGCAAATCACCTGTACAGACGCGATCTGCCCGATGGGCTGAACCTGGGGCCGGTCGTGGCCATCGACTGTGAGACGATGGGCCTCAATCCCCATCGCGACCGCCTCTGCGTGGTACAGATGTCGGGCGGCGACGGAGACAGCCACATCGTTCAGATCGAGAAAGGTCAGACCGCTGCCCCGAACCTTTGCGCCATGCTGGAAAACCCTAAGGTTCTGAAGCTCTTTCATTTCGGCCGCTTCGACATTGCCGCCCTCTTTCACAGCTTCGGCGCCCTGGCCGCGCCGGTCTATTGCACCAAGATCGCAAGCCGGTTGGTTCGCACCTACACGGACAAGCACGGCCTCAAGAACCTGTGTCAGGAGCTGATCGGGATAGACATCTCGAAGCAGCAGCAAATGAGTGACTGGGGCGCGGAAACCCTGTCCGAGGCGCAGCTGGACTATGCGGCCTCGGACGTTCTGTATCTCCACCAACTCCGGGAGGAGCTGGACAAGCGCCTTGCGCGGGAAGGGCGGACCGAGATGGCGCAGGCCTGTTTCGACTTTCTTCCCATGCGTGCCCGGCTGGATCTGGCCGGGTGGCCCGAAACGGACATCTTTGCGCACTCATGAACGACGCCGACTCCTTTCTCAGAACCGCGCGCCAGGTCGTCACCGACGAGGCCAGGGCGCTTGACGCGCTGGTGGACAGTTTCGACGCGCAGTTCGTCGAAGCCGCGCAACTGATCCTCAATGCCAAAGGACGCATCATCGTCAGCGGCATCGGCAAGTCCGGGCACATCGGACACAAGATCGCGGCGACCCTGGCAAGCACGGGTACGCCGGCCTATTTCGTGCACCCGGCCGAGGCCAGCCACGGCGATCTTGGGATGCTGTCGGAAGGCGATGTGGTTCTGGCAATCTCGAATTCCGGCGAAGCGCCCGAACTGGCCAACCTGCTGGCGTTCACCCGACGGTTCGGCATCCCGCTGATCGGTCTGTCCAGCAAGCCCGAGAGCACCTTGATGAAGCAGGCGGACGTGCATTTGCTGATTCCGTCCTTGGGCGAAGCCTGCGGCTTCGGCATGGTGCCGTCGATCTCGACCACGCTGACGCTCGCCATGGGGGACGCGCTGGCCATCGCCCTGATGAAGTACCGCGATTTCCGGCCCGAGAATTTCCGTGAGTTTCATCCCGGCGGCAAGCTTGGCGCGCGGCTGAGCAAGGTTGGCGACCTGATGCACAGCGGCAACGAATTGCCGTTGGTCTCGCTTGACACGCCGATGAGCGAAACCTTGATCGAAATCAGTCAGAAAGGGTTCGGTGTCGCCGGTGTGACCGACGAAAGCGGAGAGTTGGCCGGCATCATCACGGATGGCGACTTGCGCCGCCACATGAAGGGATTGCTGGACAACGACGCCCGGCAGGTCATGACACCCAACCCCACGACCATCGTGCCGGACGCCTTGGCCGAGGAAGCCGTCGCGATCATGAACCAGCGCAAGATCACTTCGCTGTTCGTCGTCGGCGCGGACGGGCCGAGTACGCCGCTCGGTCTGCTGCATATTCACGACTGCCTGCGCGTCGGGTTGGGATAGGGGATCCGGTGTGGATGGCTATTCCCGCATGGTGCAGTTCTTCAAGGTTCTGCTTCCGCTCGCGGCCATCGTGTTGCTGTCCACCGTCTTTCTGCTGTCGCGCAGCATCGAAAAAAACGTAACGACGCCATTCTCCGAGCGCGAGATCGAAGAGCGTCTGCAAGGTCAGGTGGTGACGCAGCCGGTCTATTCCGGCACCACGCAGAAAGGAGAGGAGATCCGCGTTCAGGCCAGCCGGGCACGTCCGGGCAGCCCGGACACGGCGTCGGATGCGACCGAGCTTCACGGAACGATGCGGCTCAAGAACGGCCAGACCCTGACGATGGTGGCCAATGCCGGCACCATCCGCCCGGACAAGAGCATTGCCACCTTCGTTGGCGATGTCGTCATGACCACGACGGACGGGCTGCGGCTTACGACCGATCTGCTCAATACGGCGCTTGATGAAATCCGGGGCGACACGCCCGGAATTGTCCGGGGAACCGGACCCATCGGCAGCTTTACGGCCGGCCGCATGACCTTTGGCGCCGAAAACGGGGATGGCCCGGTTCATATTGTTTTTACAGATGGCGTGAAGTTGATATATGAGCCTAAGAAAGCAGAAAGATAAACTGTGTTTGATTGTCGTGTAGTCCCGATTTGCTTGACCTTGATGCTCGGCGCGCTTCCCGTAGTCGCGCAGGAAACCCAGGTTGCATTCGGGGCGATCAAGACCGACCCGTCGCTGCCGGTTGAAGTGACAGCCGAAACCCTGAATGTCGATCAGGAGGACGGCTCGGCCGAGTTCCTGGGAAACGTGATCGTCGTTCAGGGCGAGATGCGGCTATCGGCCGAGCGGGTTCTTGTCATCTACAACGAGGAGAAATCGGCGATCCAACGGATGGAAGCGACCGAGAATGTCGTTCTGGTCAGCGGCCCCGATGCGGCCGAAGGCGATTGGGCCGAGTACACCGTGGACTCGGGCGTCGTGGTCATGAAGGGCAACGTATTGCTGACCCAGGGGCCAAGCACGATCAGCGGTGACGAGATGACCGCGAATCTGACGACCGGCACGGCAACCATGGTTGGGCGCGTGAAAACAATCTTTCGCACGGAAGACAACTGATGAACCGGCCGCAACTATCCATCGCCGAAGGCAGCTCCGGTCTCAGGATCGAAAAGCTGCGCAAGTCCTATCGGAAGAAGACCGTGATCCGGGATGTTTCGATGTCCTTGAATCGGTCCGAGGTGGTGGCGCTGCTTGGGCCCAACGGCTCGGGCAAGACGACGACGTTCTATGCCGTGGCAGGACTGGTTTTTCCCGAGGCCGGGTCCGTCATGATCGACGGCAAGAACGCGACCACATTGCCCATGTACCGGCGGGCGCGCATGGGGATCGGCTATCTCCCGCAGGAAATGTCGATCTTTCGCGGAATGAGCGTCGAGGACAACATCGCCGCCGTGCTCGACATTACCGTGAACCATGCCCACAAGCGCAAGGAACGGCTGGAAGAACTTCTGTCGGATTTCTCCATCGAGCATCTGCGACGGGCTCCAGCGCTGGCGCTGTCGGGGGGCGAACGGCGGCGGGTCGAAATCGCAAGGTGCCTTGCCGCAGATCCGAAATACTTACTGTTGGATGAACCGTTCGCGGGCGTGGACCCGATCAGCGTCGGGGACATCCGCCATCTGGTCGCCGACCTCAAGAAACGCGGCATCGGCGTGCTGATCACCGATCACAACGTGCGTGAAACGCTCGAAATCGTGGATCGGGCGTATATTCTGCACGATGGCCAGGTGCTGATGTCCGGCACGCCGGACGAGGTGGTGGAGAACGAGAATGTTCGTCGCGTGTATCTGGGCGAAAACTTCCGGATTTCCTGAGGATGCTTCGGATGGTGCCCTCGGGGGCAAGCAAAATCGCGTATATACACGGCTGTTTTCATTGACTCCGCCCGAGTCTCTTGCCTCAATTGTCTCATGGCACTTCTGCGGTTCCAGTCTGGATCTCGACGGCTCATTGTCACGGAGCCCGGCGGTGAACTGTTACGAGACGTGTCGCGACCCCCCACCCCATAAGAACAACGGCGCGCCGCGACGCGGCGCCAGAACCGGGTGCGAATTGTGAAGGAGATCACATGCGTTACCAAATCAGCGGAAAACAGATCGACATCGGCGAAGCTCTGCAGACCCACGTGCAGACCGAGTTGGGTGAGGTCGTGGGCAAATACGCCCAAAGACCGACCGACGCCAATGTCGTCTTTTCCCGTTCAGCGCATGAATATGTGTGCGAGGCCACCGTCCATCTTTCCACTGGACTGACGGCGCAGGCCAAGGCGCATGCCACGGAAATCTACGCGGCTTTCGACGCCTGTTGCGACAAGATGGAAACACAGCTGCGACGATACAAGCGCCGCCTAAAGGACCATCACCGTGACCGGTCCGAGCCGGTTGAACTCTTTGGGGCGTCGTCCTATATCCTCGCCTCGGACGAATCGGAGGCGGTGGACGAACCTGAAACGCTGCAACCGATCATCGTGGCCGAAATGGAAACCAAGATCCCGTCGCTGAGCGTGGGTGAGGCCGTTATGCAGATGGAACTCGCGGGCGCCCCGGTGCTGGTGTTCCGGAACGAAAACAAGAACGGGTTGAATGTCGTATACCGTCGCGACGACGGCAATATCGGCTGGATCGACCCGTAGTAGGCAAGAAGAGGAGGTGCTCCGGCAAAGACCGAAGCGGCCTCATGGAGCATAATCAATGGAGCTTTCGAGCATCCTCGACCCCAAGGCGGTCCGGGTTCTGTCGGCAGCCTCGAGCAAGAAGCGATTGTTTCAGGAGATCGGCGACGTTGCGGCTTCGGCGCTTGGGCTGGACGCCCAGACCGTTGTCGAGTCTCTTCTGGAACGGGAAAGCCTGGGTCCGACCGGCGTCGGTCACGGCGTCGCCCTTCCTCATGCACGGCTCTCCGGGCTGGACAAGGTCGCCGGCGTTTTCGTCATGCTGGAGAAACCGATCGAGTTCGGCGCCGTGGACCGTCAGCCGGTTGATCTGGCGTTATCGCTGTTTGCCCCCGAAGAAGCCGGGGTCGAACACCTCAAGGCGCTTGCCCTGGTGTCACGCACACTGCGCGACACCTCGGTCTGCACCAAGCTGCGCGCCAACCCGGACCCGGTCAAGCTATATGCGATTCTCACTGAAGCGCATCCGGTACAGGCCGCCTGAGCCCATCTGAGGCCATTCGAGGTCCGGGGTTCAGGCGGCCTTTTGCTGCCGCCTTTTCGGTCAGCCGCCGGTACCCATTTCAAGCGTCCACCACAACTTGCCGCCGGTTTCCTGATGCCAGGCAAAACCCATCTGCGTGGCTTCGGGGTTCATGATGACCGAGCGCGGTCCCGGCGCCTCCATCCAGGCGGCAAGCGTTTCCAGCTCGGTTTCGTAGGTTTCCGAAATCGCTTCGCCCAGAAAGACCCCCGTGTATCCAACGCGGGCCACGCGATCCAGCGGCGAAGAGCCGTCGGATCCGAAATGCCACGGTCGGTTCTGGCGTGCCATGTCCCTGGCGTGCGTTTCCGCGGCGGCGTTCAGCTTGGCGTTCAATTGAACCGGCTGAAGCCCCGATGCCTGCCGCAGCGCATTCACCGAATCCAACATGCGGAACTGGATCGTGTCCGAACTCCCGCGAATCTTGTAGGGCTTCGGCAAAGGTCTGCCGTCCGCGCCCAGCCTTTGGGTGTCGTTGGGCGTCGTACACGCGGCCAGCGCGACGACACACACCAGCAATAAGGAAAGTATTCGCGCCATGGTTATCCCGGGTTCCTTCAATCCCCACCGCAAATAGCGCGGTCGTCGCAACAGGGCAAACACCCAAACCGCCATCCGGGCCGGAAACTGCCGGTTTGATTTGCGACTGAGGCTTTCTGGCAATAAACTGCCGGGGATTCCAAGCGCAGCACTCGAAAAGGTTCCTGCTTATGACCAAGAAAGGCATTCGTTCGACGTCACGCCGCGGATTCCTGACCGGGGCGGCTTCCGTTCTGGCCACGCCGGCGATCGCGCAGTACATTCCGGGCGATCCGCTTCGCCCGGCACCTGACCCGGAACCGCCGGTGCGCCGCAATATTTCCGGCTTCCGCGCCCTCAACTGGCAGCCATACTTTTCCAACACGCGAAACGGCGCGATCCTGGTCGATACGATCTCGCGCGCGCTGCACTACTGGTCCGAGGACCAGACGGTCTACAAACTCTATCCGTCCTCGGTGCCGCTGACCGAGGAACTGACCCGGCGTGGCCGTACCAGCGTCGTGCGCAAGGTCGAAGGTCCAAGCTGGTCGCCGACTCCGTCCATGAAAAAGCGCAATCCGGAATGGCCGGACTACATTCCGCCCGGTCCGGACAACCCGCTGGGATCCCATGCTCTGTATCTGAGCTGGAAGTATTATCGCATTCACGGAACCCACGACACGCGCAAGATCGGACGCCGCTCGTCGAATGGCTGTATCGGTCTCTACAACGAGCATATCGCTGAATTATTCGCGATGTCGAAGGTCGGGACACAGGTGTTGCTAATTTGACGACATCCCAAGGTGCTAACCTGTCCGGGGCGCAACTAGCATTTGCAATCGCTCTGTATTGCTGCTTAGAAAAAGCCACGAGGTAAGTCTTGGGTGCGCGGTTCGGCTTTTGCGAATCGCGCGAATTCTGGAGGTTAAGATGAAAAAACTCGTTCTTGCTGCTGCTCTGACTGCTGCTGCTTCGACCGCATCTGCCGGCAACCTGGAAGAGCCGGTTGTTGAAGCACCGGTCGTTGTCGAAGAGACTCAGGGCACTTCGAGCGGCATCCTGCTGCCCCTGATCCTGCTGGTTCTGGTCGGCGTTGCTGTTGCAGCTTCCTAATCGGACGCAAGTTCATTGAAAAAGGCGGTGGTTTCCACCGCCTTTTTTGCGTGTGCTCACTCAGGCAACCAGCCCTTAAGGTTGTCCGTTATCACCTTTCCCAGCGCGGCGATATGCGCATCGTCGTCGTTCAGGCAGGGTATGTAGGTGAAGGACTCTCCGCCCGCTTCCTCAAAACTCTCCCGAATCTCTTCGTTGATTTCTTCCAGCGTCTCGATGCAATCGGCCGAAAAGGCGGGGGCCACCACGGCAATGTTCTTCTTGCCCTGCCGCGCCAGCTCGGCCACGTGATCCACTGTGTAGGGCTTCAGCCATTCCTCGGGTCCGAAGCGGGATTGGAATGTCGAAACCAGTCGATCCGACGACCATCCCAGCCGTTCCCGCAGCAGGCGCGTGGTCTTGACGCACTGGCAATGATAAGGGTCGCCCTGTTGCAGATACCGTTCCGGCATACCGTGATATGAGCAGACCAGAATATCCGGTTCCTGCGGCATCGCCGCATAGGCGCGTTCGATCGACTGGGCCAGAGCGTCGATATAGGCCGATTCTCCGAAATAGGCGGGAACGGTGCGAACCGCCGGTTGCCAGACTTCGTCCATCAGCGCGCGAAAGAACTGATCGTTGGCGGTGGCCGTGGTGGCGCCGGCATATTGCGGATAAAGCGGGAAGAACAGAATTCGGTCGCATCCGGCCGCAACCATCTCGCGGACCTTGGACCGGGTCGAAGGGTTTCCGTAGCGCATGCAGAAATCGACCAGCACCCGATCTCCGTGTTGCGCCTGCATGGCCTCGCGCAGTTTTGCCGTTTGATCCTTGGTGATGGTCATCAGCGGGCTTTCGCCCTTGTCGTTGTTCCAGATCGACCTGTAGGCCGCACCGGAAGTGAAGGGGCGTTTCGTCAGGATGATCGTCTGCAGGATCGGCTGCCATTTCCAGGCGGGGTAGTCGATGACCCGCTTGTCCGACAGAAACTCATTCAGATACCGCCGCATCGGCCAATACGTATGGTCATCCGGCGTTCCGAGATTGGCCAGCAGAACGCCGACTCGGCCCATCTTGACCTTGGGATGATCGGCCGGTGCGTGATCTGGGCGGGTGGCGTCAAACATTTCGGGCTTCCTGCTTTGTTCGTTCCGCCCTGAAATAAAGGGAAAAACCGGTCCGTCAATCGGACAGTTTGTTCTCGGTGGTGCCCAGCGCCTGCGCCAGACTGGCCTGGGCCGATCCGGGCCGCAACGGTTTGGGCTGGCTTTCGTCCGGAGCCCAACCCGTCAGGCAGATCAGATCGAATGTTGCCTGAAGCCGGCCGTCGGGCGTTGCGAAACTTTCTGCATAGAGCTCGGCCGCCCGGTCAAACACGGCACGACGGGAGAGGCGTTTCAGGCGGTGGCACAAAGCATTGGTCTCGCCCATCGCCCGCAGATCCCGCATCAGATGCCAGATGTCGCGGTACTCGACCGTGAGCGCCACATTGTCCGCGACCGGAAGGGCAAACCCCGCCCGTTGCAGCAAGGCCCCAACGTCGCGTATCTCGCCCATCGGCGCGATCCGGGGACTGAGACCGCCGGTCGTCTCAACTTCCGCCTGTCCCAACACCGCGCGCAGTTCGGTCAGGGTCTCGCCACCCAGACATACCGCCAGAAAGAGACCGTCCGGCCTCAACGCGCGCCGGCACTGGATGAGCTGCCCGACCGGATCGTTGGCCCAGTGCAGCGCCATCGCATGAATCACGAGATCGCAGGACTCGGGCGCGAGCTGCAGCACCTCGTCATCCGCCAGGAGTTTTGAACCTGGCATGGCGCCGCGCCAGATCGCGGGAAATGGCGAAATCACGGCCGGAAACTGAAACGTTCTGTTAACCATCGCCAGACGATCCTGAACCTCGTCCACGGCCGCGCGATGCAGAAACAGCGCATCGTCGCGGGCGCGGGTGCGATGGGCGGCAAGGGCCGCACGGTCGAACAGGGTTGGTGCATCGGATGCAGGCATCTTCATGAGGCGCAGTTAACGCATGTGGAGCCGGATTCAAACCGCCATCGAACTCATCTACCCGCCCCGATGCCTGAGTTGCGGCGACCTCGTGACTTCCGATTTCGGCCTCTGCGGCGGGTGCTGGCGCGAAACGCCATTCATTGGCGGAACCATCTGCGAAAGCTGTGGCGTCCCCCTGCCCGGAGATATGGACGGCCATCGGATCGAGTGCGACGACTGCCTCAGTACGCCACGACCGTGGCACGAGGGGCGCGCCGCCTTGCTCTATCAGGGGCGAGCGCGGCGGCTGATTCTGGCCCTGAAACATGGCGACCGGCCCGAACTGGCCCGTCCGGCGGCCCTTTGGATGGCGCGGGCGGGTCGGGATCTGTTCCGGCGCGACATGCTGATCGCACCGGTTCCGCTGCACTGGATGCGGCTGGCGAAGCGCCGCTACAACCAGTCGGCGCTGTTGGCCCGGCATCTGGCAGAGGAAACCGGCCTTGCGGTTTGCCCCGATCTGCTGCGGCGCGTTCGCCGCACGCCGATTCTTGACGGCAAAACCGCCGCTGAGCGGGCGGACACCCTGTCGGACGCGATTTCTTTGCATCCGGGGCGCAGACACCGGGTGTCCGGTCGGAGGGTCTTGCTGGTGGACGATGTCATGACCTCGGGCGCAACTCTCGCTGCCTGCGCCAGGGCCTGCAATGACGCAGGCGCAAGCCATATTTCCGTTCTGGTACTGGCGCGCGTTGCCAAGGATGCCTAAATCCTCCTAGATTGCGCGAAACATTCGGGAAATGGGAATGCAACCGGTCGAAATCTACACTTCGCCGCTGTGCGGCTTCTGTCACGCCGCCAAGCGGTTGCTGACGCAGAAAGGCGTCTCGTTCACCGAGATCGACGTTTGGGCCGATCCCGGCCGAAAAGGTGAAATGATCCAGCGCGCCAACGGGCGCCGCACGGTGCCGCAGATCTTCATCGGCGGCACGCATGTCGGCGGATGCGACGACCTTTACGATCTGGAGCGCGCGGGCAAGCTCGACCCGATGCTGGCGGCGTGATGAAATCCGCACTCCTGCAGATCACCGCGTCGGATGATCCGGCAGAAAACCTGGACATGGTGCGCGAGATGATGCGCGATGCCGCCGCACGGGGCGCGGGGTTTGTCCTGACGCCGGAAGTCACCAATTGCGTCTCGACCAGCACGACCCGGCAGCGCGAAGTTCTGCGGCACGAAGAAGATGACATGACGCTTGCGGGTCTGCGCGACGAGGCGGCGAAGCTGGGCGTGTGGCTACTGATCGGCTCGCTCGGACTCAAGACGCACGACGCGGATGGGCGGTTTGCCAATCGCTCGTTCATGATTGACCCGCAGGGCGGGATCGTTGCGCGCTATGACAAGATTCACATGTTCGACGTGCAGGTGACCGAGACCGAGACCTTCCGCGAATCCGCCAATTACCGGCCCGGTACGCGCGCCGTGATCGCCGAGACGGATTTCGGCAAGGTGGGGATGACCGTCTGCTACGATGTTCGGTTCCCGCATCTCTACTCGGCTCTGGCACAGGCCGGCGCGCGCATCCTTACGGTACCGGCGGCGTTTTCTCCGGTTACGGGTGAGGCGCACTGGGAATCCTTGCTGCGCGCCCGAGCCATCGAAAACGGTTGTTGGGTCATCGCACCGGCACAGACCGGAACACACCCGAAAACGCGCGGAAAAACGCGCCGCAGCCACGGGCACAGCCTTGTCGTCGCGCCTTGGGGCGAGGTGCTGATCGACGCAGGGAAGGAACCCGGCATTCACTTTTTCGATTTGGATGATAATTCTGTGACAGAGGCGCGCCGTCGGGTGCCCTCGTTGACTCACGTCCGTCCTTTCGACGGCCCCTGATCCAGACCGGACAAATGCCAGACGACAACAATGCCCTGGCGGTCGCGCTGTTCAGCGAGATCCTGACCGCCGATCAATTGCTGCGAAACCGGCTCAGCCGGGTGCTGCCCAAGGGCATGGAGATTTCGCATTTCTCGGTGCTGAACCACCTGGTCTTTGTCGGGGACGAACGCACACCGGCCCAACTGGCCAGCACATTCCACGTCACCCGAGGCGCAATGACCAACACCTTGGCCAAGCTGGAATGGGCCGGCTACATCCATATCCGCCCCGACTGGGACGATGCCCGGCGCAAGATGGTCGCGATCAGCCCAGCCGGGCGCCAGGCCCGGGATCAGGCCATTTCGGCCATCGGGCCGCTGATCAGCCGAGTGGTGGGCGAGCTTGGGCCGGACCGCGTACGCGCCACTCTCCCCGTCCTGCGCGATCTGCGGATCAGGCTGGAAGAGGAATAGCGTTCGGTCAGCCCCGTTTCACGCTGGCGGTTACGTAGTTCACGCTCAAGTCCCGATCCGAAATCGACCAACGCCACGTGACGGGGTTGAACACGAACCCTTTGCGGTCCACCGGTTCGAGGCCCGCCCGACGCAGAAGATCGAATAGCTCGTCCGGGGTGATGAACTTGGACCATTCATGGGTTCCGCGTGGCAGCCAGCGCATGACCACCTCGGCCCCGATGATGGCCATGGCATAGGATTTCGGATTGCGGTTGATGGTCGAACAGATCGTCAATCCGCCCGGCCGCAAAAGCTGCTGCGTCGCCGTCAGATAACCGAGCGGATCGGCCACGTGCTCGACCACTTCCATGTTGAGCACCACATCGAACTGCTCGCCGGCTTCGGCCAGCGCCTCTGCCGTCGTGTGGCGATAGTCGATCTCAAGCCCGGACTGTTCCGCATGGGTGCGGGCGACGGGCAAGTTGCCTGCCGCCGCGTCCGCACC
>NZ_JBXWRY010000022.1:0-74002 GCF_059613135.1 Ruegeria sp. BHSB196 | reverse complement strand
CTGGAGCGCAGCGCCGAACTGGTCTGTCCGCACACCGCCGTGGGCATCAAGGTGGCCGAGGACACCCGTGCCACGGATGTGCCCATGATCACCCTGGCCACCGCGCATCCGGCGAAATTCCCGGCGGCGGTCGAGCAGGCCAGCGGCATGCATCCGCCTCTTCCCTCCCGCATGTCTGATCTGTATGAACGTCCGGAACGGGTGACCCGCATCGCCAACGATCTGGGCGCCATCGAGGAACATATCAAAAGGCACATCGCTGAGTGACTGTCAGACAGGACCAACTGAAGAACGGCTTTCGGATCGTCAGTGAACACATGCCGGGGCTGCAATCGGCGGCCATCGGCATCTGGGTGACCGCCGGCGGGCGGCACGAGCGGATCGAACAGAACGGCATCGCGCATTTTCTGGAACACATGGCCTTCAAGGGCACCGAGCGCCGCTCGGCCCTGCAGATCGCCGAGGCGATCGAGGACGTGGGCGGCTACATCAACGCCTATACCTCGCGCGAGGTGACGGCTTACTACGCACGCGTCCTGAAGGACGACGTGGCGCTGGCGATGGACGTGATCGGGGACATCGTGCTGAACCCCGTCTTCGACCCGCGCGAGATCGAGGTCGAACGCGGCGTGATCCTGCAGGAAATCGGCCAGGCCCATGACACGCCCGACGATGTGATCTTCGACTGGCTGCAGGAAGAAAGCTATCGCGACCAGCCGCTCGGCCGCCCCATCCTCGGTCCCTCCGAACGGGTCCGCGCGTTTTCTCGGGATGACCTGTCGGCCTTCGTGACCGAGCATTACTGTCCCGAACAGATGATCCTGTCGGCGGCGGGCGCGGTCGATCACGACCAGCTGATGCGACTGGCCGAGGCGATGTTCGGGCATCTCGAACCGCGCCGCGGGCTGGTTGCCGAACCGGCCCGGTTCACCGGCGGCGAGGCGCGGCACGAAAAGACGCTGGAACAGGCGCATTTCGCGCTGGCCCTGGAAAGCCCGGGCTATCGCGACGACGCGATCTATGCCGCGCAGATCTATTCGACCGCGCTGGGCGGCGGCATGTCCTCGCGGCTGTTTCAGGAAATCCGCGAAACGCGCGGCCTCTGCTACACGATCTTCGCCCAGACCGGCGCCTATGCCGATACCGGCACCACCACGATCTATGCCGGAACCTCGGCCGGGCAGCTGGCCGAGCTGGCCGGCATCACCATCGACGAGATGAAGCGCGCCGCCGAGGACATGACGCCCGAGGAAGTCGCCCGCGCCCGCGCCCAGATGAAGGCGGGGATGCTGATGGGGCTGGAAAGCCCCTCGAATCGGGCCGAGCGTCTGGCGCGGCTGGTGCAGATCTGGGGCACGGTGCCGCCGCTGGAAGACACGGTCGCCCGCATCGACGCGGTGACCACCGCCGACGTGCGCGCTTTTGCCGAGCTGATGGCGGTCAGGGCGCCGGCGGCGCTGGCGCTCTACGGCCCGGTCGCCGGCGCCCCGGGCCTCGCCGAACTGCAGGAGAGGCGCGCGGCGTGATGCTTCTGAGCCGGCGCAAGCTGAAACTCGAGACCGAGCGGCTCAGCCTGCGCCCGCCCGTGCATTCCGACTTCCGCGACTGGGCGGCGCTGCGCCGCGCCTCCAGGGAGTTCCTGACCCCGTGGGAGCCCAGCTGGGCCGGGGATCATCTCAGCCGCAAGTCCTTCACCAACCGCGTCTACTGGGCGCAGCGGTCGGTCGGCAACGGCTCGGCCGTGCCGCTGTTCCTGTTCCGGCGCGCGGATGAGGTGCTGGTGGGTGCGATCACCCTCGACAACATACGGCGCGGCCCGGCGCAGGCCGGCACCCTGGGCTATTGGATCGGGCAGAGCTTCGCGCGCCAGGGCTACATGCGCGAGGCGATCGGCGCGCTGGTCCACCACGCCTTCACCCGCCTCGACCTGAGCCGGATCGAGGCCGCCTGCCTGCCGGAGAACACCGCCTCGCGGGGGTTGCTGGAAAGCACCGGCTTCAAATACGAGGGCGTGGCGCAGAGCTATCTGCAGATCAACGGGCGCTGGCGCACGCATGTGCTCTATGCCAGCCTGCGCTCGGACCGGCGCGGGCGGACCGATGCGGGCTGACCGGTGAACCGGTGAGCGCGCGGGCGTGGCCCCTGCGGGGCCATTGGGGCGCTGCCCCAAACCCCGGAGTATTTTCGGCAAGATGAAGATCAGGCGCGTGACTTGTCGGCAAGTCGCGCTAGACTACCTCCCATGTGGCGGGTTCTGCTGGCATTGGTACTGATCGCGCAAGGCGCGGCGGCGCAGGAACGGCGCCCCAGCCATTGCATCGCCATTGCCGATGCCGCGCCGGGGCTGGCCTATGTGCACAAGGCCGCCTGGCAGGATCCGGTGCCGGAGTTTTCGGTGCGGATCAGCTATGTCGCCCATGCCTCGTTCCTGATCCAGACGCATGGCGGCCTGAACGCCGTCACCGATTTCACCGGTTTCATCGGCAGCGCCGACCTGATCCCCGACATCGTGACCATGAACCACGCGCATGAAACCCACTGGACCGCGAATCCCGACCCGGCGATCCCGCATGTGCTGCCGGGCTGGGGGCCGTTCGGCGAAGGGATCGAGCATCACCTCGATCTGGGCGAGATGCTGGTCCGCAACGTCTCGACCGACATCCGCTCGTTCTATGGCGGGGTGGAGGAGCGCGGCAATTCCATCTTCGTCTTCGAGGTCGAGGGGCTTTGCATCGGCCATCTGGGGCATCTCCACCACGTTCCCACCGACGAACAGTTCGCGGCGCTGGGGCGGTTGGACGTGGTGATGGCGGCCGTGGACGGGGGCACCACCATGCCGCTGCCCGACACGATCGCGGTGCTGAAACGGCTGAAAAGCTCGGTCATCATCCCGATGCACTGGTTCTCGGGCTATTCGCTGGAGCGGTTCCTGACGGATATCCGCGGCGAGTTTCCGGTCCGGCGCGACGGCGTCTCGGAAATCGAGGTGTCGCTGCGCACGCTGCCGGACCGGCCCACGGTGGTGGTGCTGGAGCCGCGCTATCTGATCGATCCGGAATAGGGCTTGCCCGCCCGGCGCGCCTTGGGCATGGAAGGGACATGATCCTGAACCCGGCCGATCCATCCTTTGCGGCGCAGCTTGCGGCGCGCCTTCCCGACGACACGCTGCGCGCGGTCGCGCCGCGCTATCTGGAAGAGCCGCGCGGGCGCTACGCCGGTCACGCCGGCGTGCTGGCCCTGCCCAGATCCGCCGAGCAGGTGGCGATCCTGGTGCGCGCCGCCGCCGATGCCCGCGTGCCGGTGGTGCCCTATGGCGGCGGCACCGGCCTGGTCGGCGGTCAGGTCATGCCGGACGGCCCGGCGCCGCTGCTGGTCTCGCTGGAGCGCATGACCGCGATCCGCGCGCTGCACCCGTCCGAAAACGTGCTGGTGGCCGAGGCCGGCGCGATCCTGGCCGACATCCACGCGGCGGCGCGGAACGCCGGTCGCCTGTTCCCCCTGTCGCTCGCGGCCGAGGGCACCTGCCGCATCGGCGGCAACCTGTCCACCAATGCGGGCGGCGTCAACGTGCTGCGCTACGGCAATGCGCGCGACCTGTGCCTGGGGCTCGAAGCGGTGCTACCCGATGGCGAGATCTGGCATGGGCTGACCCGGCTGCGCAAGGACAATACCGGATACGATCTGCGGAACCTGCTGATCGGGGCGGAGGGGACGTTGGGCATCATCACCGCCGCGGCCCTGAAGCTGTTTCCGATCCCGGCCAGCACCGGCACCGCGATGATCGCCGTGGCCTCGCCGCAGGCGGCGCTGGACCTGCTGTCCCTGGCCCGCGACCGGCTGGGCGAGGCGGTCAGCGCCTTCGAGCTGATCCATCGTCAGGGGCTGGAGTTTCTGGCCGAGGTTCTGCCCGACATCCGCAGCCCCTTCGACGCGCCGCCGGACTGGTGCGTGCTGATCGAGATCGGCACCGCGCAGGGGCTCGACGCCGACACGGCGCTGGAAACCCTGTTCGAAACCGCCCTGGCGCGGGGCTGGGCGCAGGATGGCGTCATCGCCCGGTCCGGGGCGCAGCGCGCCGCGCTCTGGTCGGTGCGCGAACACATTCCCGAGGCCAACCGGCGCATTGGCTCGGTCTCGAGCCACGACATCGCGCTGCCGCTGTCCGAGATCCCGGAATTCCTTCGCGAGGCGCCCGGCGTGGTGGCCGAAATCGGCGCCTTCCGCATCAACTGCTTCGGCCATCTGGGCGACGGCAACCTGCACTACAACGTGTTTCCGATGCCCGGCGTCGATCGCGCGGCCCATGCGGCGCAGCGCGAGGCGGTTCAGCGCGCGGTGCACGACCTGGTGCAGGCCCATGGCGGGTCGTTCAGCGCCGAACACGGCGTCGGCCGGATGAAGGTCGCCGATCTGGAACGCTACGGCGATCCGGCCAGGCTGGCGGCGATGCGGGCGATCAAGGCGGCGCTGGACCCCGCCGGCATCATGAATCCCGGTGCGGTTCTGCGGTCCGGTCCGGACCGGTCCGGACCGGTCATGACCGGGTCTCAGGCGCCCTCGAACGCGCACAGGGCATGAACGTCCATGCCCATCGCCTCCAGCACCTTGCGACCGCCCAGATCGGGCAGATCGATGATGAAGGCGCAGGACACGATCTCGCCGCCCAGCCGCTGGATCAGCTTGATGCCCGCCGCCGCGGTGCCGCCGGTGGCCAGCAGATCGTCCACGACCAGAACCTTTTCGCCCTTCGCGATGGCGTCGTCATGGATTTCGACGATGGCTTCGCCATATTCCAGCTGGTAATCCTGGCTGATCGTGGTGCCGGGCAGCTTGCCCTTCTTGCGGATCGGCACGAAGCCGACGCTGAGCTGATGGGCAATCGCCCCGCCCAGGATGAATCCCCGCGCCTCCAGCCCGACGACCTTGTCGATGCGCTCGCCCGCATAGGGGTGCAGCATCTGGTCGATCGCCATGCGAAACCCGCGCGCATCCGCGAACAGGGTGGTCACGTCCCGGAACATGATGCCTTCATGCGGGAAATCCACGATCGTGCGGATATAGTCCTTGACCGATTTGTTTCTGGGCATGTGCCCCCCCTTGGCTGACCGGCTCACCCGAAGGGGTTTGGCCCATCGAAGGACATCACGCAAGGGGGCGCGATCTAGCTGCGGCGTTTCGAGATGAAATTCGGCAGGCTCTTGTAGCTGTAGAGACTGGCCGGCAGCCAGGACAGATGCGGCCTGCGCCAGTTTCTTTGGTCCCGCAACAGAAATGCCTGTGCAACATGAAGGTTCATTGCCTTCTCCTTTTTATTTTTGTTACTCTGCCCATAACGACAAACAATATGCTATGTATATACATTGTATAGTGCGTTTGTCAAGGACAGGGACGGGGCACAGGGGCGTGGGAAAGAAAGAGGCAAAAGGTTCCAGCAAGAAGAACAGTCAGTTGGTCCTGCGTCTCGACAAGGGCGAACGGGACGCATTCGTCGAGCTTTGCAAGGAACTTGACACCTCGGCGGCGCGGGAAATCCGCCGGTTCATCCGCAGCTTCATGAAGGAAAACGCCGAACGGGTCGAGTGAGTCAGGCCGGGCGGCGCAGAAAGGCGGTCGCGAGTCCCATTCCGATCAGCGTCAGCCCGCCCGCGCGGGTCATCCCGGCCATCACGCCGGGGCGCCGGATCAGGCGCCGCAGCCGATCCGCCAGCAGCGCATAGGCCAGCGCGTTGAGCCAGGCCAGCCCGACGAAGGTCGCGATGAGAATCGTGAACTGCGGCCCAAGCGGGGACTCGGCGCGCAGGAACTGCGGCACGAAGGCAATGAAAAAGGCGATGGATTTGGGGTTCAGCGCGGTCACGGCCGCCGCGTGTCCGAACACCCCGCCGGCTGAGACGGCAGGCCCGGTCTCGACCGGCTCCACCCCCTGCGCGGGCGCGCTGCGCAGCAGGTTCCAGCCCAGCCAGACCAGATAGACCGCGCCGACCCACTTCAATATGGTGAACAGTTCGGCCGAGGCCAGGACCAGCGCGCCCAGCCCCAGAAGCGAGGCCGACATGGCGATCAGATCGCCCAAGGCGACGCCGGTCGCCGAGGCCACCGCCACGCTGCGCCCCTTGGACAGCGCATAGCTCAGAACCAGCAGCACGGTCGGCCCGGGGATCAGCAGCAGCGCCGTCGAGGCGGCGACGAAGGCAAGCCATAGTTCCAGCGACATTCCACCCTCCCGGTTGCCGGCTCACCCTGACGGGTTCGCCGCGAAATGCAAGCCGTTCGGCCGGCCCGGCCGCGCGTTTTCGGTTTCCTGTAGAACGGATTAAGCTTGCCGACCCGTCCTTGAAGCCGCCCGCCCGCGTCCCAAGTTGGTCCCATGATCCCTGACCGGAGCCGTTGAATGACCGACAGATACCGAACCGATGGCCGCACCCGTCACGCGACGACCGAGCGGCAGCGCCGGGTGCGGCGCCGGCTGGCCGCCGGCATCGCCGTGGCGCTGGGGCTCGCCTATGTCGCGGCGGCGGGATACGTCTATCTCAACCAGACGTCGCTGCTGTTCAAGCCGGGCGGAGCACTGGACGCGCCGCAAAGCGTGGGCGTTCCCGAGATCTCGGAAACCACCCTGGCGATGGCCGACGGAACCGAAATCGCGGTCTGGACCGCGCCCGCCGCCGCGCCGGATGCACCGACCGTGTTGTTCTTTCATGGCCAGAGCGGCAACGTGAGCGACCGCGCCGACCGGTTCCGGCGGATTCTGGACAGCGGATTCGGCCTCATGGCGCCGAGTTACCGGGGCTATCCCGGCAGCCAGGGCACCCCGTCCGAGGATGTGCTGATCGCAGACGGGGTCGCCCTGTTCGACCGGCTGGCGGACCAGGGAACCCCGGTCATCGTGCATGGCCAGAGCCTCGGCACCGCCATCGCCACCGGTGTCGCCGAACAGCGCCCCGATGCCGCGATGCTGGTCCTCGAAGCGCCGTTCACCGCCGCCGTTGACGTGGCCGAGGACCGGTATCCCTGGCTGCCGGTTTCGCTGCTGATGACCGACCAGTTCGCGACGCGCGACCGGATCGGCCATGTCCGGGTGCCGGTCCTGATCGTCCACGGCACCCAGGACCAGACGGTGCCGGTCGCCCACGCCCGGGCGCTGTTCGACCTGGCCCGCGATCCCAAGGCCGTCGTCTATGTGGACGGGGCCGGGCACGGCGATCTGTGGGCCAACGGCCTGTGGTCCGAGGTGCTGGCCCGCCTGCCGGCCGATCCGGAAACGTCCGGCAACTGACGCCGCCGGTCAGAGGATCCGGCCCGCAACCGCGTCCAGCTTCGCCAGCACCGCCGGATCGCGCTTGTCCGGCGCGGTCAGGATCGCAAAGTCCAGCGCCCGGTCGCATCCGTGCGGGCAGGGGGACCGTTCGGCCCCCAGCAGCGCCGGCAGCCCCTTGACCAGCGCGCGGCCCTTGTCGGCATTGCCGCTGAGCGTCGCGATGATGGTGCCGATATCGACCTCGCCATGATCCGGATGCCAGCTGTCGTAATCCGTGACCATCGCGACCGAGGCGTAGCACAGCTCGGCCTCGCGGGCGAGCTTGGCCTCGGGCATGTTGGTCATGCCGATCACGTCGCAGCCCCAGTGCTCGCGATACATCTTCGATTCCGCCAGCGTCGAGAATTGCGGCCCCTCCATCGCCAGATAGGTGCCGCCGCGATGGATGGTGATGCCCGCGGCCCTGCCGGCGGTCTCGCAGGCGTCCGACAGGCGCGGGCAGGTCGGCTCGGCCACGCTCACATGCGCCACGCAGCCGGTTCCGAAAAAGCTCTTGTCGCGGGCGAATGTCCGGTCGATGAACTGATCGACGATCACGAAATCGCCCGGCGCCATCCGCTCGCGGAACGACCCGCAGGCCGAGACCGAGATCACGTCCGTCACCCCGATTCGCTTCAGCGCGTCGATATTGGCGCGATAGGGCACATCGGTGGGCGCATGCACGTGACCGCGCCCGTGGCGCGGCAGAAACGCCATCTCCACGCCGTCCAGCCGCCCGGTCAGGATCTCGTCCGACGGCGCGCCCCAGGGCGTCTCGACCGCCACCCAGGCGGCGTCCTCCAGCCCGTCGATCTCATAGATGCCCGATCCGCCGATGACGGCGATTCTGGTTTTGGTCACGTGCCCTCTCCCTGCCTGCTGCGGTGGTTTCCGGGGCGATTTCTGCGGGCTGCCGCGCCGTTTGGCAAGGGCCGGCGCTCAGTCGATCAGCCCCCGTGCCGCCGACTGCGCCCGAAAATCCTCCCAGGCCGCGTCAAACCCGTCCAGCGGCCAGGTCAGATCCTGCGGCTGATCGTGCCGGTCGCGAAACTCAAAGCGAAAGGCGGCGCCCGCCCGCATCGCGTCGATCAGATCCCGCGCCGCGTCCCCCTCGAACGTGCAGCGCAGACCGGTCAGACAGCCGGGGCGGCGCGTGCGCCAGAGCGTGTCTTCGCCGTCCTCGATCCGGAACCCCGACGGCGCGAACAGCGTCCCCGCCTCCATCCCGAAATCCACCTTGTAGCCTTCGGGTTCCGGCGTGACGAACACGAACTGCGCCGCGAATTTGGGGCGCGGCGAGAACACATCCACCCGCCGGACATAGCAACGCTGCCGCAACGCGCCGTCTTCTTCCCGCTCATCGCACATCGAATTCCAGATGCCGAAGATGGCGTGATGGGTCACGCGCCAGTTGCCGGGCGTGTCATTGCCCTGCAAATCCTGCGCCAACGCGGGGAAGGCGGCGAAAAGGATCGGTGCGAACCAGCGCATAACGCAGCGTTGCGCCAGCCGTGCCACGTTTCAAGTCACGTTGCCGAGAGATGCCCGCCATGCGCCAAACGCATGGCGGCATCCCGCCCGCTGCTGTGGCTCAGGCCGGGCCATGCCGCTAGAAGACCCCCTTGCGCGACTGAAATCACCACAGGACCATCCGATGCCCCGAGCCATTCTGGCAAGTTTTGCCGATCGCCTCGCCATACCCGATCTGCGCTGGATGCCGGACGAAGGGCTGACCCCGTCGCGCCTGCGCATCGAGCTGCTGTCCGGTCTGACCGTGGCGCTGGCGCTGGTGCCCGAGGCGGTGGCCTTTGCCTTCGTCGCGGGCGTGCACCCGCTGGTCGGCCTCTATGCCGCCTTCCTCGTGGGCCTGATCACCGCGCTGATCGGCGGGCGCCCCGGCATGATCTCGGGCGCGACCGGTGCGCTCGCCGTGGTCATGGTGTCGCTGGTGGCGCAGCACGGCGTCGAATACCTGTTCGCCACCGTGGTTCTGATGGGCCTTCTGCAAATCGTCGCCGGGGTGATGCAATGGGGCAAGTTCATCCGGCTGGTGCCGCATCCGGTGATGCTGGGCTTCGTCAACGGGCTGGCCATCGTGATCTTCCTGGCGCAGATGGGCCAGTTCAAGGTGCCGGGCAGCATGGAAGACACCGGCCACGGGCTCGGCGGCGGTGAATGGCTCTCGGGACTGCAGCTCTATACCATGCTGGGTCTCGTGGCGCTGACCATGGCGGTGATCTGGGTGATGCCGCGCATCACCCGCATCGTGCCCGCGCCGCTGGCCGGCATCGTCGTCGTCGCCGCGCTGGTGATCGGGTTCGGGCTGGACGTGCCGCGCGTCGGCGATCTGGCCTCGATCGAGGGCGGCCTGCCGCAGTTCCACATTCCGATGGTGCCGCTCAACCGCGAAACCCTGCAGATCATCCTGCCCTATGCGGTCATCCTGGCCGCCATCGGCCTGATCGAATCCCTGCTGACGCTGAACCTGGTGGGCGAGATCACCGGCAAGCGCGGCGGCGCCAGCCAGGAATGCATCGCCCAGGGCACCGCCAATGTCGTCACCGGCTTTTTCGGCGGCATGGGCGGCTGCGCCATGATCGGCCAGTCGATGATCAACGTGAAATCCGGCGGCCGCACCCGCGTGGCCGGGATCGCCGCGGCGCTGTTCCTGCTGATGTTCATCCTCGTCGGATCGCCCCTGATCGAGCGGATCCCGCTCGCCGCGCTGGTCGGCGTCATGTTCATGGTGGTGATCGGCACCTTCGCCTGGAACTCGTTCAACATCCTGCGCAGGGTGCCGCTGACCGACGCCTTCGTGATCGTTCTCGTCACCGTCGTCACCGTGATGGAAGACCTTGCCGTCGCCGTGGTTGTCGGCGTCATTGTCTCGGCCCTGGCCTATGCCTGGAACAACGCCAAGCGCATCCATGCCGTCACCCGCGACTCCGAGACCGAGAAGGGAGCCAAGGTCTATGAAATCCGGGGTCCGCTGTTCTTCGGCTCCGCCGACGGGTTCGTCGAGCTGTTCGACGTTCAAAACGACCCCGACGCCGTGATCGTGGATTTCGCCGAAAGCCGCGTGGTCGATCAATCGGCCCTGCAGGCCATCGAAACCGTCGCCGGCAAATACGAGGCCGCAGGCAAACGCGTCGTGCTGCGCCACCTGAGCCGGGATTGCCACAAGCTGCTCAACAAGGCCGGCCATCTGATGGTCGACAGCGACGACGACCCGGATTACGGGCTGGCGGTGGACTACTCCGTCCGTACCGGCATCCTCGGCGGCCATTGAATCTTGCGAGGCTCCGCCTCGCGCTCCGGGATATTTGGGGCCAGATGAATGAAGGATCCCTTGTTCATCTGGCTGAAAATATCCCGGGGGAGCCGCCCGAAGGGCGGCGGGGGCTGGCCCCCATTGCCCGGCATCAGTCGTCGGGCCGCGACAGGCTGAACAGCTCGCGCACCACCGCATAGTCGCGATAGCCGAGCCGCGCCAGGGGCTGAAACACGGTCACGTCGAACCGGCCGTCGCGCAGGCAATCGTCGCGCAGGTGCACGCCCGTCACCTCGCCGAACACCACCCGGTTCGCCGCGCCCGGCAGGGTCACGATCTGCGTCAGCCTGCATTCCAGCGCCGCCGGCGCGTCCGCGACCCGGGCGCAGGGGATCGTTTCGCACTCGACCGCGGCCAGCCCGGCATGGGCGAATTCGTCCGTTTCCCTGGGCAGCGTGGCCGAACTGGCATTCATCGCGTCCCGATGCGCATGGGCCACGATGTTGACGCAGAACACGCCGGTCGCCGCGACGTTGGCGACGCTGTCCTTGCCGCCGTCCTGGTCGGGCTTGTCCCCGGTCGAGGCGAACATCACCTGCGGCGGCACGTAGGCGACGCCGTTGAAGAACGAATAGGGCGCGAGGTTGTTCACCCCGTCCGCATCCCGCGTCGAAATCCACCCGATCGGCCGCGGCGTGATGATCGCGTTGAACGGATTGTGCGGCAGGCCGTGGCCGTCCTCGGGGCGATAAAACATTCTTGTCTCCAACCGTTTGCTCCAGACCTAGCGAAGTGCTAGGGCGATTGCCACACATGAAAAGAGGGCCGGGGTGCAGCAGTTCGGGATCAGGCCGGAAGAGCCGGAGGATTGGTGGGAGGTCGAGGCCCTGTTCGATCTGTGCTTCGCGCCGGGGCGCGAGGCGCTGTCCTCGTACCGTCTGCGCGACGGCGTTCCGCCGGTCTCGGACCTGTCCATCCTGGCCCGCGACGGCGCCGGCGTGGTGGCCGGGGCGATCCGGTTCTGGCCGGTCCATGTCGGCGCGTCCGACGCGCTGCTGCTGGGGCCGGTGGCGGTGCACCCCACCCATCAGGGCGAGGGGCTGGGCGCCTTTCTGATCCGCGAAGGCGTCGAGGCGGGGCGGCGGCTCGGCTGGCGGCGGGTGATGCTGGTCGGCGACGCGCCCTATTACTCGCGCTTCGGTTTCCGCCGCCTCGACGGCGTCGAGATGCCGCCGCCGACCAATCCCGACCGGGTTCTGGGCATGGACCTGAGCCCCGGAAGCTGGGACGGCATCCGCGGCGCCGTCACCCGCTGGACCGGCTGACCCATTGAAACCCGCCGCGCGAATCCCGATCTTTTCAGCAAAGCGAGGGTGACACCGGATGCAGGACATCGTCTTTGTCGAACCAATCGACGCCGAAGCCGAGCTGGACCGGCTGGCGGCGCAGTACCGCGCCGCGGGCGGCATCGGCATCCGGTTTCTCAACCGTCTGGGCGGCAAGGCGGAATCGCTGCTCGACCAGTTGCCGCCCAACGTGCGCGACGGGCTCGAAGGCGCGACCGAGCGCGCCCTCTGGATCGCGATGCGCGCCGCCCAGGGATCGCGGCGGGCGGTGCCCGACCAGAAACCCTGGGTGAACACGGCGTTGACGACCGCGATGGGCGCGGCCGGCGGGTTCGGCGGCCTGCCCACGGCGCTGGTCGAACTGCCGGTGACCACCACCATGCTTCTGCGAGCCATTCAGGGCGAGGCCGCGCGCCAGGGCTTTGATCCCGCATCCGAAAACGTGATGTTCGATTGCGTGCGCGTGCTGGCCGCCGCCGGTCCGCTGTCGCAGGACGACGGGGCCGATCTGGGGTTCTTTTCGGTCCGGCTCACGCTGACCGGGCCGACCGTCCAGCGATTGATCGCCACGGTCGCGCCACGTCTGGCCGGGGCGCTTGGGCAGAAACTCGCGGCCCAGTCCGTGCCGGTTCTGGGCGCCGTGGCGGGCGGCGGCACCAACTATGTCTACACGCAGTATTACCAGCAGATCGCGGGCGTGCATTTCGGGCTGCGGCGGCTGGCGATCGACGCGGACATCGCGCATGAGGACTTGCTGGAGCGGCTGACCGCAAAGATGATCCGCTGACGCCGCGCGGTGCCGGGGCGGACGATCATCTCGCGTTTCGTCGAAAAGACGCTACAACATCTTGTGGATTTTCGGCGCAAGGGCGCTGACAGGCCGGGCCGCCTCTGCTATCTTTTCGGGCAGGAGGCGCGATGAAGGCCAAGATTGTCACCGAAATCCCTGCGGCATCCGGACACTACCGGTGCAAGACCCAGTTCGGCGCGCTTTGCTATCGGATCAAGTCCGGCAAACCGGAAATCCTGCTGATCACGTCACGCGGATCGGGCCGCTGGGTGATCCCCAAGGGCTGGCCCGTGCCGGATCGCTCAGGCGCCGGCACGGCCCGGATCGAAGCCTGGGAAGAGGCCGGCGCGGTCGGAGACTGCCACCCCGACAGCGTCGGGCGGTATTTCTACACCAAGATACGGCCCCGAAAGGGCAATCTGCCCTGCCTGGTCGAGGTGTTTCCATTCAGGGTCCGGCGCCTGGCAGCGAAATATCCCGAACACGGCGACCGCCGCCGGAAATGGTTTTCGCCCAGGAAAGCGGCGTCCAAGGTGGCCGAGCCGGATTTGGCCCGCCTGTTGCTGGAATTCCGGCCACATCCCTTGCACTAGTGCGTTATCGCGTCTTGATCTTCGGTCGCCGCTGGATATCTATTCGCCGACCCGCCATATTGGATGAGCCATGATTCAATACGCGCTGAAATGCAAGAAAGGCCACAGCTTCGACAGCTGGTTCCAGTCGGCCGCAGCCTATGACAAGCTGGCGGCCGCCGGAATGGTTTCCTGCGCCGTCTGCGGCAGCAGCGACGTGGAAAAGGCGATCATGACGCCGCGGGTGCAGCCCGCGCGCGGCGAAACCGGAAAGGCGGCGGGCGCCAGGCCGCTGTCCCAACCGGCCTCTCCCGCCGAACAGGCGCTGGCGGAACTGCGCCGCAGGATCGAAGAGAATTCCGACTACGTCGGCAAGGATTTCGTGACCGAGGCGCGCCGGATCCATCTGGGCGAGGCGCCCGAACGGGCCATCTACGGCGAGGCACGGATGGATGACGCCAAGGCGCTGGTGGAAGAGGGCGTGCCGGTGGCCCCGTTGCCCTTCATGCCCAACCGCAAGACCAACTGACCCATGCATGTGGTGATCACCGGGGCCAATCGCGGCCTCGGGCAGGCTCTGGTCCGGCACTACCGCTCGGCGGGCCATGACGTGACCGGAACCGCCCGCGACGGCAGCCACGATATCGTGCTGGATGTGACCCGGGCCGACCACCATCGCGGCATGGCCGCGGCGCTGGGCGACCGGCCGGTCGATCTGCTGGTCTGCAACGCAGGCGTCTATCTGGACAAGGGGCAGGGGATCGAGGGCTATCCGCCCGACATGTGGGACCGGACCTTCGCGGCCAATGTCACCGGGGTGTTTCTGACCGTTCAGGCGCTCTTGCCCCATCTGCGCGCGGCGCGGGGCAAGGTGGCGATCCTGTCGTCCCAGATGGCCTCGGACACCCACGCGCCTGGCGGCAGCTACATCTATCGTGCGTCGAAAGCGGCCGCGCTCAACCTCGGGCGCAACCTCGCGGCCGATCTGCGGGCGGACGGCATCGCCGTCGGCATCTACCATCCCGGCTGGGTCCGGACCGACATGGGCGGCCCCGCCGCCGCGATCGGGGCCGATGAGGCCGCGGCCGGCCTTGCCGATCGCTTTGCCGCCCTGTCCCTGGACAGCACCGGCTGCTTCGAAACCTGGGACGGGCGCGCGCACCCCTACTGAGCGGCCACCGCCGCCTTGGGAATCTCATAGACCTCGCCAGGCGCGATGAAGATCACCAGCAGGTCGCCGCGCGTTTCGGTCGTCATCTCCGAGGTCGAACTCGACGAGGTCGGCCTGCCCCCCTCGAAATAGATGCGCCGCACCTCGCCGGTCTTCAGCTGGACCGCCAGCGTCGCGGTGCCGTCGTCCTTGTGGCGCAGCTCGGCCGGGCAGCTTTCGATCGTCTGCCCCGGCATCGCCGCGCAGGGCACGGTCCCCAGCGAATTCTGGCCGTCGGTTCCCGAAACGGTCGGAACCTGGGCGGCCGCCTGGCTGGACAGCAGGGCGAGGGCGAGAACGGGGCGGAGCATGAAGAACCTCTTGCGCGTGACAGGACGCCCCCACGCTCGCACCGGCGCAATGCATTGTAAACCCATGCCGCGCCGCCGCGGATCCCGTTTGTCCACTTGCCCTTGCGCCCCCCCTCGCATATGAGGCTCGGGACCGGAATTCCAAGGCGCGGAGACTGTTGGCCCCATGCCCGTACTCGTGATGAAATTCGGCGGCACGTCGGTCGCCAATCTTGACCGCATCCGCCGCGCGGCCAAGCGCGTGGGTGTCGAGGTCGCCAAGGGGTACGATGTCATCGTCATCGTTTCGGCCATGTCCGGCAAGACCAACGAACTGGTCGGCTGGGTCGATGAGATCTCGCCGCTCTACGACGCGCGCGAATACGACGCCGTGGTGTCCTCGGGCGAGAACGTCACCGCCGGGCTGATGGCCCTGACGCTGCAGGAAATGGACATCCCCGCCCGCAGCTGGCAGGGCTGGCAGGTGCCGCTGATCACCACCTCGGCCCACTCGGCGGCCCGGATCGAAGAGATCCCCACCGACAACATCACCCAGAAATTCGCCGAAGGCATGAAGGTCGCCGTGGTCGCGGGTTTCCAGGGCATCAGCCCCGAAGGCCGCATCACCACCCTCGGACGCGGCGGTTCCGACACCACCGCCGTGGCCTTCGCCGCCGCCTTCGGAGCGGAACGCTGCGACATCTACACGGATGTGGACGGCGTCTATACCACCGATCCCCGCATCTGCGAAAAGGCGCGCAAGATGGACCGGATCTCGTTCGAGGAAATGCTCGAACTGGCCTCGCTCGGGGCCAAGGTGCTGCAGACCCGCTCGGTCGAGCTGGCGATGCGCTACAATGTCAAATTGCGTGTTCTCTCAAGCTTCGGGGAACAGTCCGACGAGGCGGGCACGCTGGTCGTCGACGAGGAGGAAATCGTGGAATCCAATGTTGTCTCCGGTGTGGCCTATTCCCGGGATGAGGCCAAGATGACCGTCGTTTCGGTGGCCGACCGCCCCGGCATCGCCGCCACCCTCTTCACCGCGCTCAGCGACGCGGGCATCAACGTGGACATGATCGTGCAGAACATCTCGGACGAGGGCCGCACCGACATGACCTTCTCCTGCCCCACCAACCAGGTGGCGCGCGCCGAAAAGGCGCTTCTGGCGATCAAGGACGCGGGCGAGCTCAACTATGCCGAACTGGTCGCCGACAACGATGTCTGCAAGGTCTCGGTGGTCGGCATCGGCATGCGCTCGCAATCGGGCGTGGCGGCGAAAATGTTCAAGGTGCTCTCGGATGAGGGGATCAATATAAAGGTCATTACAACCTCCGAGATAAAAATTTCCGTGCTGATCGACCGGAAATACATGGAACTTGCGGTTCAGGCGCTGCATGATGCGTTTGAACTGGACAAGGCGGCCTGAGGTTTTCCGACCCTGGCGCCTGACACCGAAACGTGACATGGGCCATGGCTGACGGTACCGAAACCGAATCCCGCAAGCTGCTGGGGCGGCTGCGCGAAGCGATGGCCAGCGAGGCTGCTGGCCAGGAACGGCTGGACCGGATCACCCACCTGATCGCGGACAGCATGCGCAGCGAAGTGTGCTCCATCTACCTGTTCCGCGACGAGGAAACGCTGGAGCTTTGCGCCACCGAAGGGTTGGCGCCCGAGGCGGTGCACCAGACCCGGATGCGCATGGGCGAAGGGCTGGTCGGCCGGGTCGCCAAGTCCGGGCAGGTCATCAACACGCCGAACGCCCCGTCCGAAAAGGGGTTCCGCTACATGCCCGAAACCGGTGAGGAACGGTTCTCCTCCTTTCTGGGGGTTCCGATCCAGCGGCTCGGCGAGAAACTCGGCGTTCTGGTCGTGCAGTCGCGCGCCGCGCGCCAGTTCTCCGCCGACGAGGTCTATGCGTTGGAAGTGGTCGCCATGGTGCTGGCCGAAATGGCCGAACTGGGCGCCTTCGTCGGCGAAGGCGCGGCCCTGTCGCCCCTGCACCAGCAATCGGTGGTGCTGACCGGCGGCCCGGCCCAGGAAGGCTCGGCCGAAGGCCATGTCTGGCTGCACGAGCCGCGCGTGGTCGTCACCAATCCCATCGCCGACGACCCGCACCGCGAACTGGAACGGCTGAACGAGGCGGTCGAGGAGCTGCGCGTCGGCGTCGACAAGATGCTGGAGATCTCGCAGGGCGGCGACAAGGACCAGCTGCAGGTGCTCGAAGCCTACCGGATGTTCGCCAATTCCAAGGGCTGGATGCGGCGCATGGAAGAGGACATCGCCCGCGGCCTCAGCGCCGAGGCGGCGGTGGAAAAGGAACAGTCCCAGGCCCGCGTCCGGATGAACCAGGTCACCGATCCCTACCTGCGCGAACGGCTGGCCGACCTGGACGATCTCAGCAACCGGCTGCTGCGGATCCTGACCGGACAGGGCAAGGACTCCGGGCTGGAACTGCCGCCCGACCCCATCCTGGTGGCCCGCAACATCGGGCCGGGCGACCTGCTGGAATATGGCCGCGCGCTCAAGGGCATCGTGCTGGAAGAAGGCTCGGTCGGCAGCCACGCCACCATCGTCGCGCGCGCGCTGGCCATTCCGCTCGTCGTGCATACCCAGCGCATCACCACCGAGGCGTTGAACGGCGATCACATCCTCGTCGACGGGGATCAGGGGATCGTGCACCTGCGGCCGGAGGATTCCGTCGTCGGCGCCTTCCGCGACAAGATCGCCATGCAGGCCAAGGCGCAGGAACGCTACGTGTCGATCCGCGACAAGCCGGCGGTCACGCTGGACGGGCACAAGATCGACCTGGTGATGAATGCGGGGCTGATGGCGGACCTGCCGTCGCTGCCCACCTCGGGGGCCGAAGGCGTCGGGCTGTTCCGGACGGAGCTGCAATTCCTGATCCGCAACCAGATGCCGAAACGGTCCGAACTGGTCGCACAATATTCCCGCGTCTTGGACTCGGCCGGCGGCAAGCGGGTGGTGTTCCGTACGCTCGACATCGGCTCGGACAAGGTGCTGCCCTACATGAAGCACGTGGCCGAACCGAACCCGGCCCTCGGCTGGCGCGCGATCCGGGTCGGTCTGGACAAGCGCGGCGTCATGCGGATGCAGCTCCAGGCGCTGATCCGCGCCGCCAACGGCCGCCCGCTGACCGTCATGTTCCCCTTCGTGGCCCAGGCCGAGGAATTCCGCGCCGCCCGGTGGGAGGTCGAAAAGACCATCGCACGGGAAAAGCGGCTCGGGCACGTGCTCCCGGAGTCGCTCGAAGTCGGCGCGATGCTCGAAACCCCCTCGTTGGCCTTCGCGCCCCAGAAATTCTTCGAAGAGGTCGATTTCATCTCGGTCGGCGGCAACGACCTGAAACAGTTCTTCTTCGCCGCCGACCGCGAGAACGAACTGGTGCGCCGCCGCTACGACACGCTGAACGTCAGCTTCCTGACCTTCATCGAACGCATCGTCGAGCGGTGCAACCTCTCGAACACGCCGCTCAGCTTCTGCGGCGAGGACGCCGGCCGCCCGATCGAGGCAGTCTGCCTCGCGGCCATGGGCATCCGCTGCCTGTCGATGCGCCCGGCCTCCATCGGCCCGGTCAAGAGCCTGCTGTTGCGCTCCGACCTCGGAGAAATCCGCAAGATCATCTCGGATGTCCGCCATCGCGGCGAACAAAGCGTGCGTCCGGCGGTGATGGAGTGGCTGCGAAACAAGCTCTGACACAACCCACCCCGGTTCCGGGCCGCCCGACATGTCCGAGACGTGCGCCTTCGGCGCGCTCTTTTTCTTTTTTTGTTGAGGGACGCTGTCCCTCAAACTCCCTGGGGTATTTGAAACCAGAAAGAAGCAGGAAAGAGACCGCTGCTTCTTTCTGGTTGAAAATACCCCGGGGTGAATTGCCCGCAGGGCAAGAGGGGCAGCGCCCCTTCGGGCGCGGAGTGCACCGTTCGCTAGCGGTTCGGCGATATGCGCTCCAGAAGCCACCGGCGAAACAGGCGGGATGGCGGGCGCAGCAGCGCGCGGTCGTCATAGACCAGGTGGTAGGATTCCCGCCCCGCGACTTCGACATCGGGCAGGCACCGGACCAGACCCGACCGCTGCATGATCCGGTCGCTGGCAGGCGCGCGGGCCAGAGCGACCCCCAGCCCTTCGGCCGCCAGCGACGCGGCCATGATCGTGTCGTCCACGAAAAGGAACTGCCCCGCACCCGGCGACAACCGCAGGGCCTCGAAGAGCTGTGGCCAGCCCGCGCGATGCGCGGAAACGTCGATCAGACGATGCTGCAGCAAGTCATCGGGCCGCGCGATCGTGCCGGCGAGATCGGGCCGTGCCACCGGATAGATGGTCTCGGACAGCAGGAAATCGCTCTCGGCCCCGAATTGCGCCGGATTGCCGAAGACGATCTGGAGATCGGCGAACTGGTTGGCGAAGTCCACCGCGTCGCTGCCGGTGTTCAGCACCAGGCTGACCGTGGGATGCGCCCGCAGGAACTCTCCCAGCCCCGGCGCCAGAATGCCCTGGGCAAAAAGCAGGACCGACTGCACGTAGAGCCGGCTTTCGCGGCTCTGCCCGAACAGCCCCGAGGTCGCGGTTTCCAGCATCAGCAAGGATTGCTGCACGCTGGGCAGATAGGCCCGTCCGGCCTCGGTCAGCGTCACCGCATGGGCGTGGCGCCGGAACAGCGGCGTTCCCAGCTGCGTCTCAAGCGCCTTGACCTGCTGGCTGACCGCCGCCGGCGACATGTTCAGCTGCGCCGCCGCGCGGGCAAAACTCTCGGTGCGCGCCGCGGCCTCGAAGACGCGCAACCAGTTGAGAGTGGGGATGCGAGACGCCATGCGATCAGGCTAAGCAAAACTTGCCCTGACCGGCAAGACTTACCGTTCTGACCCGTCCCAGACTGCGGTTACGGTCGCCAAAACCATTCAGGACGGAGCCGGCGATGACCACACCCCTGACCCTGACCGATGGCCGCCTGTCGGCCGGGCACGTCGCCCGGTATTGGGACGACGGGTTCCTGCACCCCGTCGACGTCATGACCGAGGCCGAGGCGCTGACCCATCGCGCCGAGCTGGAACGGATCGAGTCGGAATGGCGCGCCGCCGATCTGCCGCTGCCGCTCAACATGTACAAGCGGGTCAATTCCCACGTCGTCATGCCGCTGGCCGCCCGCATCGCGCTCGACCCGCGGATCCTCGATGTGGTCGAGGGCGTTCTTGGGCCCGATCTTCTGGTCTGGTCGGCCGAGTTCTTCATCAAGGAGCCGCACACCACCCACATCGTCGGCATGCATCAGGATCTGACCTATTGGGGCCTCGGCGAGACCCCGGACCAGGTGACCGCCTGGCTGGCCCTGTCGCCGGCCACGGTGGCCAGCGGCTGCATGGATTTCGTGCGCGGCAGCCACAAGAACCCCATCCTGCCGCACAACGACACGTTTTCCGAAACCAACCTGCTGTCGCGCGGGCAGGAAATCGCGGTCGACGTGGCCGAGAGCGACAAGACCCATATCGAGCTTTCGCCCGGCCAGATGTCGCTGCATCACGGCCTGACCATCCACGGCTCGGGGCCCAACCGCTCGGACGACAGGCGGATCGGCCTTGCGATCCGCTATCTCAACCCCAACGCCCGCCAGCAGGTGGCCGAGCGCGATTATGCCATGCCGGCCCGGGGTCGGGACGGCACCGGCAACTTCATCCACGTCGATCCGCCCAAGGCGCCTTTTGCTCCCGAGGCATTGACGCTCTATGACCGCATCCGCGCCGATCAGAGCAAGGCGCTGGCGCAGGGCGCGACCAGCGCGGTGCCATTGTACGACGCGCGCGGTTAGCGCAGGGACCGGCTCCGCGCGCCGGCTCGGGCCCGCCCATGCCGGAGCCCGGCAAGACCCCCCGTTCCGCCCGGTCGCGGCTTGGCGCCGCGCCTGCGCCTGCGGCGCAGATTGGGTATTTGTGACCAGAAAGAAGCAGGTCGAAGCGCCCCTGCCACGCGGCCGTCCATCCTCGGCGGGACAATCCTGCCACGGGTCAGGGGCGGCTTCTTCCTGGTGCGGTCATCGGCTCCCCAGCCTGTACCGCAAGGGCAGGGTGCCCCGATTCCGGTTAAGAAACCGTTGCGGCTTCTTTCTGGTCGAAAATACCCAAATCCCGCCGCCGACGCCCGCGCCGCCGCTCGGGGGCAAAGAAAACGCCCCTGCCGCCTTTTCCTTCGCGCCGGCATTGGGTAATTGGAGCCTCGATTGACGAAGGGATCATCACGATGGCGATGGATAAGACGTTCAACGCGGCCGAGGCCGAAGCGCGCCTCTACACGGCCTGGGAAGAGGCCGGTGCCTTCAAGGCGGGCGCGAACCGTTCGCGCGACGAAAGCTTCTGCATCATGATCCCGCCGCCCAACGTGACCGGCGCGCTGCATGTGGGCCACGCCTTCAACAACACCCTGCAGGACATCCTGATCCGCTGGCACCGGATGCGCGGCTTCGACACGCTGTGGCAGCCCGGACAGGACCACGCCGGCATCGCCACCCAGCTCCAGGTGGAAAGGATGCTGGCGGCGACCGGCAACAAGGGCCGACGGGAATTGGGGCGCGAGGCGTTTCTGGAAAAGGTCTGGGAATGGAAGGGCCAGTACGGTGGCACCATCGTCGAACAGCTCAAGCGCCTCGGCTCCTCCTGCGACTGGTCGCGCAACGCCTTCACCATGGCCGGCGCGCCGGGGGATCCGCGCACGGGGCATGAAAACTCGCCCAATTTCCACGATGCGGTGATCCGCGTCTTCGTGGACATGTATGAAAAGGGCTACATCTATCGCGGCAAGCGGCTGGTGAACTGGGATCCGCATTTCGAGACTGCGATCTCGGATCTGGAGGTCGAGAATATCGAGGTCGCGGGCCACATGTGGCACTTCAAGTACCCGCTGGCCGGGGGCGAGACCTATACCTATGTCGAAAAGGACGAGGATGGGAACATCGTGCTGGAGGAAGAGCGCGACTACATCTCCATCGCCACCACCCGCCCCGAGACCATGCTGGGCGACGGCGCGGTGGCCGTGCACCCCTCGGACGAACGCTATGCGCCCATCGTCGGCAAGCTTTGCGAAATCCCGGTGGGCCCCAAGGAGCATCGCCGCCAGATCCCGATCATCACCGATGAATACCCCGACCCGGATTTCGGATCGGGCGCGGTGAAGATCACCGGCGCGCATGATTTCAACGATTATGCCGTCGCCAAGCGCGGCAACATCCCGCTCTACCGCCTGATGGACACGCGCGGCCACATGCGGGCCGATGGCGCGCCCTATGCCGACGAGGCCGCCAAGGCGCAGGACTACGCCCGCGGACGCGCGTTCACCGAGAACGAGATCGACGCGATCAACCTGGTGCCCGACCATCTGCGCGGGCTGGACCGGTTCGAGGCGCGCGCCAGGGTGGTCGAGGAGATCACCGCCGAAGGTCTGGCCGTGATGACCCGCGCGGACGACCCGCGCCTGGGATCGACCGCGCTGAAGCCCGATGCCGAGGGCGCCGACGCGCTGGTGCCGCTGGTCGAGAGCAAACCGATCATGCAGCCCTTCGGCGACCGCTCGAAGGTGGTGATCGAGCCGATGCTGACCGACCAGTGGTTCGTCGATGCCGAAAAGGTCGTCGGCCCCGCGCTGGACGCGGTGCGCGACGGCCGGGTCAGGATCATCCCTGAATCGGGCGAAAAGACCTATTACCACTGGCTGGAAAACATCGAGCCCTGGTGCATCAGCCGCCAGTTGTGGTGGGGGCATCAGATTCCGGTCTGGTACGGGCTGGACCTGTCGGCCGAGGATTTCAAGGATGACGAAAACGACGGCGAGCTGGACCTGGTCGAGCTGGGCCGGCTGCTGAACGAAGGCGGCATGCTGCACCGGGGGGCGGTTATGGAATGCGCCGCCAGCTTCGAGGATGTCACCGCGAAATTCCTGGACGACAATGCCGACATCCCCAGCCCGCTCAGCCACGCCTCCGTGATCGAGGTGGCCGACAAGCACGCGGCGATCCACGCCTTTGCCGAAAGCCTGGCGCAATACGCGGTGGATCAGGATCCGACCAAGCTGGTCTACCCGGTCTGGCGCGACCCCGACGTTCTCGACACCTGGTTCTCCTCCGGCCTCTGGCCCATCGGCACGCTGGGCTGGCCGGAACAGACCGAGGAGTTGAAGCGCTATTACCCGACCGATGTGCTCGTCACCGGTTTCGACATCCTGTTCTTCTGGGTCGCCCGGATGATGATGATGCAGCTGGCCGTGGTGGATCAGATCCCGTTCCACACCGTCTATCTGCACCAGCTCGTCCGCGACGAGAAGGGCAAGAAGATGTCCAAGACCACCGGCAACGTCATCGACCCGCTGGAGATCGTGGACGAATTCGGCGCCGACGCGCTGCGCTTCACCAACGCCTCGATGGCGGCGATCGGCGGCGTGCTGAAACTGTCGCGCGAGCGGATCACCGGCTATCGCAATTTCGGCACCAAGCTGTGGAACGCCGTCCGCTTTGCCGAGATGAACGGCGTCTACGATGGTACAAACCGGACGATCGGCGATCTGGCGCAGGTACAAAACGCACAAAACGCGGTGAACCGCTGGATCATCGGCGAAACCGCCCGCGTCCGCGAAGAGGTCGACGCCGCGCTGGACAGCTACCGCTTCAACGACGCGGCGGGTGCGCTCTACGCCTTCGTCTGGGGCAAGGTCTGCGACTGGTACGTGGAACTCAGCAAGCCTCTGCTGCAGGGCGAAGATGCCGACGCCAAGGCGGAAACCCAGGCCACCATGCGCTGGGTGATGGATCAGTGCATGATCCTGCTGCACCCGATCATGCCCTTCATCACCGAGGAATTGTGGGGCCTGACCGCCGAGCGGCCCAAGATGCTGATCCACGCCGACTGGCCGGACTACAAGGCGGCCGATCTGGTCGATCCCGACGCGGATCGCGAGATGAACTGGGTGATCACGGTGATCGAGAACACCCGCTCGGCCCGCGCCCAGATGCGGGTGCCCGCGGGGCTTTATGTGCCTATGATCGTTACAGAAATCGACGATCACGGTCAGGCGGCCTGGGACCGCAACGAGGCCCTGATCAAGCGGCTGGCGCGGATCGACAGCCTGACCCGGGCCGAGGCGCTGCCCAAGGGCACGATCTCGATCTCCGCGCCGGGCGCCGCGTTCGGCCTGCCGCTGGCCGACATCATCGACATCGGGGCGGAAAAGGAGCGGCTCGAAAAGGCCAAGGGCAAGCTGGCCAAGGAGTTGGGCGGCCTGCGCGGGCGCCTGAACAACCCGAAATTCGTGGCCTCGGCCCCGGAGGACGTGGTGGAGGAAGCCAAGGCCAACCTGGCCGCCCGTGAAGAGGAAGAGGCCAGGATCGACGAGGCGCTGGCGCGTCTGGCCGAGATCGCCTGATCTTCCCTGCTTTCCAGACCAAGGGCTCCTGACCCCGCCGCCCACGGACCGGCGGGGTTTTCGGTTCCAGGCCAATCATTTGCCCTGTTCACAACAGCGCGCGGTTGCTAGCAAGTGCGGAACGAAGCCCCGAGGAGCCGATGGCGCAGACCTTTCCCCCCATGCAAACCGTCTCGACCGGGCTCGTCGTCGCGGTCGTGGGGTTCTTCAGCTCGTTCCCGATCGTATTGCAGGGGCTGGGCGCCATGGGGGCCTCACCGCAGGAGGCAGCCTCGGGCCTGATGACCGCCGCCATCGTCATGGGGCTGACCGCCATCGGGCTGAGCCTGTTCTACCGGCAGCCGATCAGCGTCGCCTGGTCGACGCCCGGCGCCGCGCTGCTGGCGGTGTCCGCGCTTCCGACCGCGGGATTTTCCGGCGCGGTCGGTGCGTTTCTGTGCGCCGGCGCGCTTACGGTGCTGGCCGGGCTCTGGCGTCCGCTGGGCCGTCTGGCCGCCGCGATTCCCACGACGCTGGCGCAGGCCATGCTGGGCGGCGTGTTGCTGCCGCTCTGCATCACGCCGTTCCGGGCCGCGGTGGACCTGCCCGGGCAGGCGCTGCCCGTCATCCTGACCTGGTTCATCGCGGGACGGATCAACCGGTTCTTCGCGGTTCCGGCCGCCGTCGTGGCCGCCGCCATCGTTGTGGTCGTGGCGTCAGGCGAGGCGCCGCTACGCCCCGACCGCCTGCTGGCCGCGCCGGTCTGGACGGTCCCGAGCTTTTCGCTGTCGACGGCCATCAGCATCGGCATACCGCTCTTCATCGTCACCATGGCCACCCAGAACATCCCCGGCGTGGCGATCCTGCGCAGCCATGGCTATGTGCCGAAATCGGGGCGCTTGTTCTCGTCGGTCGGCGTGGCCAGCCTGGTGTCCGCGCCCTTCGGTGCGCCGGCGACCTGCCTGGCGGCGATCACCTCGGCCATGTGCGCGAACGAGGACAGTCACCCAGACCCGGCACAACGCTATTGGTCCGCGGTCATGGCCGGCGTGTTCTACTGTCTCCTCGGTCTGTTTGCCGTGGCCATCACCGGCTTTGCCGCCCATGCCGACCCG
Source organism: Ruegeria sp. BHSB196 (assembly GCF_059613135.1). Taxonomy (NCBI): domain Bacteria; kingdom Pseudomonadati; phylum Pseudomonadota; class Alphaproteobacteria; order Rhodobacterales; family Roseobacteraceae; genus Ruegeria; species Ruegeria sp. BHSB196. The sequence goes on along the minus strand of NZ_JBXWRY010000022.1, from coordinate 48,715 downwards.
CTGCTGATGGGCACCCTGACCGGCGTCGCACTGATCGGCGTCATGGCAAACGCCACTTTCGCGGCGCTCGAAGTGCCCGCCGAGCGCGAGGCGGCGATCCTGACCTTTGCCATCACCGCATCGGGGATCACGGTGTTCGGCCTTGGCGCGGCGGTATGGGGCCTGCTGGCGGGCGGGCTGGTTCACGTGATTTCGAACCGGACACGGTGACATCTTTCGCGCGGACACTTCAGCACGTAGAATGAACCTATGCGAAGATCCTTTGACAGACTGGTCGAGCGCCAGGTTCACAAGGCGCAGTCCCAAGGTCAGCTTGAGGGGCTGGAGGGGGCGGGAAAGCCGTTGCCGGACAGGTCAGGCGAGGCGCAAACCGATCCTGCCCTGGCCGCCGGCCACCGAATCATGGCGCAGGCAGGCGTGTTGCCCGAGGAATTTCGGATCAAGAAGGAACTGGATGAGGCGCGCCAACACTATGCAACGCTGACGGATCCGGCAGAACGAAAGGCCGCCATGGCGCGCCTGGCCGAAATCGAAATGCGTTACAACATGGCCCGCGACGCGAGGCGTGCCTTTCTTCGCTGATCACTTGAAGACCGGCTTGCGCCCCTGCATCTGGGCGGCGATCACTTCCATCTGGTCGGGCTTGCCGATCAGCTTGACCTGTTCGGCGGATTCCTCGATCAGCACCTCCTCGCGCGCCTTGGTTTCGGCCACGTCGATCAGGCGCTTGGCGGCCCGGATGGCCGAGGGGCTTTGGCCGGCGATCTCCTCGGCCTGGGCAACGGCCTCGGCCAGAGGATCGTCCGACAATTTCGTGACCAGCCCCCACTCGGCGGCCTGCTGCGCGCTGATCGGCCGGGCGGTGTAGGTCAGCAGGCGCAGAACGTCGGACCGGACCAGGTGCGGCAGCAGGACCATGCCGCCCATGTCCGGAATGATGCCCCATTTCATCTCCATCACCGCCCATCTGCTGTCGGGATGGGCGATGCGGATATCCGCGCCCAGCGCGATCTGCAGGCCGCCGCCATAGGCCACGCCCTGCACCGCGCAGATCACCGGCACCGGCACCCGACGCCAGACCATGGCCAGTTCCTGCATCTCGTTGGTGTCGCCATGGCTGCGCCCCATCAGCCACTCGGTGGGGTCCACATGCGCCATCTTGGCAAAGCTCGCCATGTCGAGACCGGCGCAGAAGCTCTTGCCCTCGCCCGACAGCACCACCACGCGGGCGTCCGAGGCCGCGACCTCCTGACCGGCGGACAGGATGGCCTTGACCATCGCATCGTCCAGCGCGTTCATCTTGTCGCCGCGGGTCAGGGTGACGTGAGCGATGTGATCCTTGTATTCGACTGATACGCGCGCCATGCGAACCTCCTGTTTCCGGTTTTTCTCATCTTGACCGGAACGCGATCGGGCTTCCACCGCAACGTCGGGGCAGATCAGGGAAGATCCGCAACCGGCATCCTGCCGAACCAGGGCGAGTCCAAGGTCATCACATAGAACCGATCGCCGACGATCCTGCCGCCGGTGGTGATCCCCAGACGCCCGTCGGGATCCTGCACCGTACGCAGAATGGTCCCGTCGCCGTCGAACTGAACCAGCATCCCGCGATGGATGGGAGCGGGGCGCACCATCGGGCCGAGCCGCCAGACCACCTTGCGCAGGAACGGATAGGGCATCAGCTTTTCCGACGGAACCCGGGGGCTGGCGAAGGCGACCCAGTAGGTGCCATCGCCCTGCGCTTCGAGGTTGTCGGGATAGCCGGGCAGGTTGTCCAGAAACACTTCGCGCTGTCCGGCCTTGTCGCCTGCGAGCCAGAGCTTGTGGATGCGCGCCCGGCCGGTTTCCGCGATCAGCAGAAAGTCCTCGTCCGGAGACAGCGCGACGCCGTTGGTATAGACGAACCCGTCGGCCACCTTTTCAACCGTCCCGTCCGGGGTCCGGCGCGCGACATAGCCGGTGTCGGACTGTTCCCAGATGGTCAGGATCGAGGTCGGCTTGGTCCCGCCCAGGGTCTCGGGATCGAACCGGTCCGAGGAGTTCGAGAAATAGACCGTGCCGTCCCGCCCCACGTCGAGCTGATTGGCATAGACGACCGGTGCGCCGTCGATGTCCTCGACCACCGTTTCCAGGCTGCCGGGCCCGGTCCAGCGCATGAGTCCCCGAAAGCTGTCCGCGATGTACAGGGCCCCGTCCGGCCCGGCCTTGAGGCCCAGCGGGCGGCCGCCGAGACGGTCGATCTCGACCGGTTCGGCGCCGTCGATGCGGTAGAGCACGCCGGACAGGCTGGTGGTATAGACCGTGCCATCCGGCATGACGGCCAGATCCTCCGGCCCGCTTTCGCCGTCGGGCAACGGGATGAGCTGTGTCTTGTCCAGAGTCCAGTTCTCGGCAAAGTCCCCGGTGAAGCCGGGCGGTTCAGGAGGTGTGTAGGCGACCGGATTGACAGGCACCGGCCAGAACAGCAGATAACCCAGGCCGGCCAGCAGCAGGATCAGCAGTATGCGCATGTATGTCCCCCTTGTTTCTCCGCGGCACCCTGCGATCCGGCGCAACAACTTGCAAGTCTTGCCGGGCCTCATGACTTGCGGTTATCTGCGCGCATGAAAGCTCCTCGATACACCCCGCTGGCCCGCTCGCTTCCCGCCACGGTGCCGTTCGTCGGCCCCGAAACCCAGGAACGGCAGCGCGGGGCGCCATTTGTGGCCCGGATCGGTGCGAACGAAAACGTCTTTGGCCCGTCCCCGAAAGCGGTCGAAGCCATGGCGCGGGCGGCCGGCGACCTCTGGATGTACGGCGATCCCGAGAACCACGATTTGCGCGCGGCCCTGGCCGACCATCACGGGGTGCGGCCCGAGAACATCGTGGTCGGCGAAGGAATCGACGGGCTGCTCGGTTATCTCGTGCGCCTCATGGTCGGTCCCGGCGATGCCGTCGTGACTTCCGAAGGGGCTTATCCGACCTTCAACTACCACGTCGCGGGCTTTGGCGGCGTGCTGCACAAGGTGCCTTATGTCGCGGATCGCGAAGACCCGGCGTCGCTGTTTGCCAAATCCGCCGAAGTCGGCGCGAAGCTGGTCTATCTCGCCAACCCGGACAACCCGATGGGCACCTGGCACACCGGCGCCGAGATCGTCGCCGCGCTGAAGGCGCTGCCCGAGGAAACTCTGCTGGTGCTGGACGAGGCCTATGTGGAATGCGCGCCGGATGGCACGGCGGCGCCAGTCGATGCCGACGATCCCCGCCTGGTCCGGATGCGGACCTTTTCCAAGGTCTACGGCATGGCGGGCGCGCGGGTCGGATATGCCATCGGCGCGCCCGACCTGATTTCGGCCTTCAACAAGGTGCGCAACCATTTCGGCATGAACCGGGCCGCGCAGACCGGGGCGCTGGCGGCTCTGGCCGATCAGGACTGGCTGAGGCAGGTGCGCGGCCGGATCGCCGACGCCCGCGACCGCATTGCCGGGATCGCGCGGCAAAACGGTCTGGAACCGCTGCCTTCGGCCACCAATTTCGTCGCGATCGACTGCGGTCGGGACGGCCCCCATGCGCAGGCGGTGCTTGCGTCGCTGGTCGAGCAAGGCGTTTTCGTGCGGATGCCCTTCGCCGCGCCACAGAACCGCTGCATCCGCGTCAGTTGCGGGACCGACGCGCATCTGGACGCGCTGGCAGCGGCCTTGCCAAAGGCTCTGTCCGCCGCCGGAGGGTGATCGCGCCGGATTTACCTGACTTTCGCGCCGAAACCGCTAGGATACCGGGGAAGGAGCTGTCAGGAGGGGCCGATGCGCGACCCAAAGATCGGAACGGCGCCGGATTACACGACCGCGGCCCTCACCATGCTGGGGGTAAACCTGTTGTGGATCTTCATCACCATCTGGGCGATCTGGGGATTTCTGGCCGCTCTCGGGCTGGCCCTGGTCCTGAATCACGGGATCACCCGGCTGTCGCGCAGAACGGGCTGAACGGATCGGGTCAGCCCCGACCGGCGAGAACGCGGGCGGCGGCCGCCAGTGCGCCGTGGCCATGCGGGATGTCGAGCGCCGCCAGCCCCGCCTCGACGCCGCCCAGCAGCGCCATCACCATCTGACCGTTCACATGCCCCATGTGACCGAACCGGAAGAACCTGTCGCGGTCCGAGCCATCCGGCGCGGCCATTCCCAGGCCGATCCCTAGAATCAGCCCAAGATGGGCCTCGGCCCAGTTCCGCAGCGCCGTGCCCTGGCCGTCGGCCAGGTGCAGCGCGGTGACGGCATGGCTGCGATGGTCGCGATCCGCCACGTTCAGGCGGAACACGCCGTCTTCGGCCCAGATCTCGCAGGCCGTCCAGATCGCCTCGGCCAGCCTCTGGTGCCGCGCCCAGACATTTTCGAGGCCCTCTGCCTCGATCATGTCCAGCGCGGTTCCGAGGCCGTAGAGGTGATGGGTGGGGGCGGTGCCGCCGAAATACTGATAGAACACCTCCGGATCGACCCGCGGCGACCAGTCCCAATAGCGCGAAACACGCGGCATCGCGGCGCGTTTGGTCCGGGCCTTGTCGTTGAAAAAGACAAAGGCGACACCCGGCGGCACCATCAGCCCCTTCTGGCTGGCCGCCACCATGACATCCACGCCCCAGGCATCCATCTCGAACCGTTCGCAAGCCAGCGACGCAATGCAATCGGCCATCAGCAGCGCCGGGTGCCCCAGTTCGTCCAGCACCTGACGCAGGGCGGGGATGTCGTTGCGGACCGAGCTGGACGTATCGACATGCACCGCCAGAACCGCCTTGATCCGGTGCGCGGTATCGGCGCGCAGCGCCTCGGCGATCCGGTCCATGTCCCACGGCGCGGACTTGCCGAAATCGATCAGTTCGACCTCGGCCCCCAGCCCCCTGGCGATCTCGGCCCAGCCATGGGTGAACAGCCCCGAGGCCGGCGCCAGAACCGCCTCGCTCGGGGCGATCACGTTGGACAGGGCGGCTTCCCACGCGCCGTGCCCGTTGGCGATGTAGATCGCCACCTGGTGCCGTGTCTTCGCGACACCGCGCAAGCCGTCGATGATCCGCGGCACCATATCGACCAATTCACCCGCATAGATGTTGGGCGCGGGACGGTGCATGGCCTGCAGGACCGCGTCGGGGATGACGGAAGGGCCCGGAATGGCCAGGTATTCCCGGCCCTGCGCCAGTTTGAGAGTGTCTTGCATCTGGTGTGCTCGCGTTCGCTTCGCGCCCACACTACCGGCCCCCCGCTGACGGTCAATGCCGCGATCACCGCCGTGGCGATGGCGCGTCCTGGCCGGTCAATCGGGACGCCTGCCGCGCAAGCTCCTCGATCCCCGCCCAGTCGCCTGCAGTGACCATCGCCCGTGGCGCGACCCAACTGCCGCCCGCACAGACCACGTTGGAAAGCGACAGATATTCCGCCGCATTGGCCGGTGACACGCCGCCGGTCGGGCAAAAGGAGATCTGTGGCAGCGGCGCGCCGATTGCCCGAAGGGCCGCCGCGCCGCCGGACGCCTCGGCCGGAAAAAACTTGAGCATGTCAAAGCCCTGCTCCAACAGCCGCATCGCCTCGGTCGCCGTCGCCGCGCCGGGCAGCAGCGGCAGGTCTTCGGCCGCGCAGGCCTCGATCAATGCCCGGGTCGCGCCCGGAGACACGCCGAACCGTGCCCCCGCCGCCTTTGCCGCGCGTACATCGTCCGGCGTCACCAGCGTTCCGGCCCCGACCACGCCGCCCGGAACCTCGGCCATCGTGCGGATCGCGTCCAGCGCCGCGGGCGTCCTCAACGTCACTTCCAATGCAGGCAAACCGCCGGCCACGAGCGCCTCGGCCAGCGGTCTGGCCTGCGAAGCATCCTCGATCACCAGAACCGGGACAATCGGGGCCAGCGCACAGATTTCCCGGGTACGGGTCGATTTCGACGTCATGGATTACCCTCCGAACACGCTGGCGCCCGACTCTGCCGACCCGACCGCCGACCGGAAGGTTGCAAACAGTTCCCGCCCGACGCCATGGTGATGCGCGGACAGGTCCGCAGTGACCGCAGGCCGCTCCAGCACGCCCTCGGTCAGGATCTCGAGCACGCCGGCCTCGGCATCCACCCGGACCAGGTCGCCATCCTGCAGACGTGCGATCGGCCCGCCGTCCAACGCCTCGGGGCAGACATGGATTGCCGCCGGAACCTTGCCCGACGCGCCGGACATGCGGCCATCGGTGACCAGGGCGACTTTCTGGCCGCGCCCCTGCAACACCGAGAGAATCGGCGTCAGCGAGTGCAGTTCCGGCATCCCGTTGGCTTTCGGTCCCTGAAACCGAACAACCACGACGACATCGCCGGTCAGCTCGCCCGCCTTGAACGCGGCCTTGACCGCGTCCTGGTCGTGAAAGACGCGAACCGGGGCTTCGACGCGGCGATGCTCGGGCGCGACCGCAGACACCTTCATCACCGCCGTGCCTAGCGAGCCGGTCAGCCGCGACAGCCCGCCGGTCGGCTGAAACGGCTCGGATGCGGGCCGCAGGATCTTTTCGTTCAGGCTGCGCCCCGCCCCCGGCTGCCAGACCAGTTCTCCTTCGATCAGCTTGGGTTCCTGCGTGTAGGTTTTCAGACCGCGCCCCGCCACGGTCAGCGTGTCGGGATGCAGCAGGCCCGCCGCCAACAAGGTGTCGATGGCATAGCCCAGACCCCCGGCGGCGTGGAAATGGTTCACATCCGCCAACCCGTTGGGATAGATGCGCGCGATCAGCGGCACCACTTCGGAAATGTCCGCAAAATCGCGCAGGTCGAGGACGATGCCGCCCGCCCGCGCCATCGCCACCAGGTGAATGAGCAGATTGGTCGATCCGCCGGTCGCCATCAGACCCACGATGCCGTTCACATAGGCGCGCTCGTCCAGAACCTGACACACCGGCGTGTAGGCGTTGCCGAGTGCGCTCAGCGACAGCGCCCGCCGCGCGGCCTCTTCCGTCAGCGCATCGCGCAGGGGCGTGTTGGGGGTGACAAAGCTCGACCCCGGCAGATGCAGGCCCATGAACTCCATCAGCATCTGATTGGTGTTCGCCGTGCCATAGAAGGTGCAGGTGCCTGGCCCGTGATAGGCGGCCATTTCGGCGGCCATCAACGCGTCCCGCCCGCACTCTCCGGCCGCAAACTGTTGACGCACCTTCGCCTTTTCGTCGTTCGGCATGCCGCTGGTCATGGGGCCGGCAGGTACGAAGACGGCCGGCAGATGGCCAAAAGCCTGTGCGGCAATCACCAGGCCGGGCACGATCTTGTCGCAAACGCCCAGGAAAACCGCCGCGTCGAACGTGTTGTGGCTGAGCGCCACGCCAGCCGCCATGGCGATCACGTCGCGGGAAAACAGCGACAGCTCCATCCCCGGCGCGCCCTGCGTGACCCCGTCGCACATGGCCGGGACGCCGCCGGCGACCTGCGCGGTCCCGCCGGCCCGGCGCACCGCGTCGCGGATCAACGCCGGATACCTCTCGAAGGGCTGGTGCGCCGAGAGCATGTCGTTGTAGCTGGTGACGATCCCCAGATGTCCGGCGCTGCCCCGTGCCAGCGCCGTCTGGTCCGGACCGGCGCCGGCATAGGCATGCGCCTGTCCGCTGCACGACAGATGCGCCCGTGCCGGTCCGGCGGACCGGGCCTGCGCCATGCGCTCCAGATAGGCGCCGCGCGGACCGGCGCTGCGGTCGGTGATCCGCTGCGTGACCTCGGCTATGACCTTGTGCACCATCTCACTCTCCGATCTGCCTCCATCGGCGCCCGTCGCGATGCATCAGCATCAGGGCTTCCTCGGGCCCCGAACTGCCCTGGTCATAGGGCGACGGACGGTCGCGGTGTTCTTCCCAGCCCTGGATGATGGGATCGACCCAGGCCCAGGCGGCTTCGGCCTCGTCGCCGCGCATGAACAGCGTCTGGTCGCCGCGGATGACATCCATGACCAGCCGTTCATAGGCGTCCTGCGGTCGCGAGTCGGCGCCCAGGGCCTCGGCAAAGCTCATGTCGAGCGACACGTCCGCCAGCCGGAACCCGCCCGGCCCCGGATCCTTGATCGTGGTGCGCAGCGTGATCCCTTCATCCGGCTGCAGACGGATCACCAGCACATTGCCGCGCAGGTGGCCGACATTGGGAAAGATCGTGTGCGGCGGGTCGCGAAACACGACGGCGATCTCGGAGACGCGGGCGCGCAGACGTTTCCCGGTGCGCAGATAGAACGGTACTCCGGCCCAGCGCCAGTTGCCCACATGCACCTTGAGCGCCACGAAGCTTTCGGTACGGCTGTCCGGGTCGCCGACATGGTCGAGATAGCCGTCGCCACCCTTTTCGGCCCGGTATTGTCCGCGGGCGATATCGCCGGGTTCGACCGGCTCGAGCGCCTCGATCACCTTGACCTTTTCATCGCGCACGGAGTTGGGCGCGAATTTCGACGGCGGCTCCATCGCGATGAGACACAGGAGCTGCACGAGGTGGTTCTGGATCATGTCCCGCATGGCACCCGACTGATCGTAATAGGCCTCGCGCCCTTCGATCCCGATGGATTCCGCCACGGTGATCTGGACATGATCGATATGGGTGGCGTTCCAGAGCGGCTCGAACAGCGAATTGGCGAAGCGCAGGGCCATGAGATTCTGCACGGTTTCCTTGCCGAGATAGTGATCGATGCGATAGATCTGGTGCTCCTCGAAACATGCGCGCAACCCTTCGTTCAGGGCGCGCGCCGAAGAAAGGTCGTGACCGAAAGGCTTTTCGACGACGATCCGGCTGTCCGGGGTGGCCAGACCATGATCGTGCAGGCGTTGCGCGATACCCGAAAAAAGCGCCGGTCCCACAGACAGATAGAAGGCGCGCACGACCTCCGGGCGCAGGCTCGAGGCAAGGGCGGACCACCCGGCATCGCCCAGAGCATCCACGGGGACATACTCCAGCCGTTCGAGAAACCGGGCCAGAACGTCCCTTTTGTACTCGGGCGCGAACTCCCTGATTGCGTTTTGTACCTGCTTCCGGAACGCCTCGTCATCCATTTCGGTGCGGGCCGACCCGATGATCCGCGCCGCGTCCGGCATCTGCCCGACCTCGAACCTGTGATACAACCCCGGCAGGATCTTGCGTTGTGCCAGATCGCCGGTGGCGCCAAAAAGGACCAGGTCGAACGGGTCAACCGGGATCACGCGCGAAACCATGTCCGGGTTCCTCCTCAGCTTGCTCCGACCACTCTAGCATAGCTGCCGGGTGTGGCATCGCATGCGAATTGTTATCGCTAACATTTCTTTCGCGCCTTTAATACGGCATTTGATGGGAAACGCAAGCCGCGAAAAGTGCACCGAACCCCCCAAACTCCACTCCGGGCGAGGAACGGTTTCTAGAGGGGCGCTGCCCCTCTTGCCCTGCGGGCAATTCACCCCGGGGTATTTGTGACCAGAAAGAAGCCGCGGAATTCTTTCCTGCTTCTTTCTGGTTGAAAATACCCCAGGGAGTTTGAGGGACAGCGTCCCTCAACAAAAGAAGAAAAAGAGCGCGCCGAAGGCGCACATTGGCGGGACTGGACAAGCCGTCGGTGCGGGCTAGGGTCGCAGGGCGGCAGGCAAGAGGGTGCGGGATGCGGAAATTCGGAAAGAGTCAGCCGGTGAAGCGGGTCGAAGACGTTCGGTTTCTGACGGGCCAGGGGCGTTACATGGAAGACGAGGGTCCGCGGGGGGCGCTGTTTGCGGCTTTCTTCCGGAGCCCGGTTGCACATGCGAGGATTACCGGGCTGGACCTGGGCGATGCGCGCGCCGGAGACGGGGTGCATCTGGTGCTGGCCCTGGACGATCTGAGAAAAGCCGGTCTCGACACCGTCATGAACGCCACTGTCGTCACCAATCGCGACGGCTCCAAGGGGGCGGCGCCGGCGCGGCATGTGCTGGCTGCCGAGCGCGTGCGCTTCGTGGGCGAGCCGGTCGCGGTGGTCATAGCCGAAACGCCGGTCCAGGCGCGCGATGCGCTGGAACGCATCACGATGGAGACCGAAGATCTGCCCGCCAAGATGGATGTCGGGCCGGGCGGCGAGCCGCTTCATCCGGAGGCGCCCGACAACCGGGCCTTCGACTGGGCCATGGGCGACGAGGCGGCGACCGAGGCCGCGTTCCGGGCCGCCGCGCACCGGGTGGTGCTGAGCGTGCATGACAACCGCATCATCCCCAATTCCCTCGAACCGCGCGGTTGTCACGCCGATTGGCGCGACGGGCGGCTGCATTTTGCCTATGGCGGGCAGGGCGTGTGGGGCATGAAGGCGCAGCTGGCCGAGAAGCTGGGGCTGGAGCCGGATGCGGTCCGGGTCACGACGCCCGATGTCGGTGGCGGCTTCGGCACCAAGGCGATGCCCTATCCCGAGTATTTCGTGGTCGCGGCTGCGGCGCGCCTGGCGGGCCGGCCGGTGCGCTGGATATCCGACCGGACCGAGGCGATGCTGACCGACAATCATGGCCGCGATCTGACCTCGCTGGCGGAGCTGGCCTTTGACGACGACCACAGGATCACCGCCTACCGGGTGCGCACGCGCTGCAATCTGGGCGCCTGCAACAGCCATTTCGGCCAGGCGATCCAGACCAACCTGTTCAGCCGCGTGCTGGCGGGCGCCTACGACATCCGGACCGTCTGGCTGCAGGTCGAGGGGTATTACACCAATACGACGCAGGTCGATGCCTATCGCGGCGCGGGGCGGCCCGAGGCGATCTATGTGCTGGAGCGGGTCATGGACCGGGCGGCGCGCGAGTTGGGCGTCGATCCCTGGGAGCTGCGGCGAAAGAACTTCATCCGTCCCGCGGCCTTTCCCTATGCCTCGGCGACCGGCGAGACCTATGATGTGGGCGATTTCGACATGGTCCTGAGCCGGGCGCAGGAGCAGGCCGACGGGTTCGCGGCGCGCAGGGCCGCGGATGCGCGGCGCGGGCTGCTGCGCGGGCAGGGGCTGTGTTACTATATCGAAAGCATTCTGGGCGACCCTTCCGAAGGCGCGCGAGTCGAATTCGATGCGGATGGAACGGTCAGCTTGTTCGTGGGAACGCAATCGAACGGTCAGGGGCATGAGACCGTGTTCACCCGGTTCCTGTCGGACCAGACCGGCATCCCGCCGGAGCGGATCTCGGTCATTCAGGGGGACAGCGACCGGATGGAGCGCGGCGGCGGCACCGGCGGGTCGCGCTCGGTCACGGTGCAAGGCCATGCAACACTTGTCACCGTCGATCGGATGATCGCCGCATTCATGCCCTATCTTGCGGGTAAGATGAGGGTCGAGGAGAGTGAAGTGCGTTTTGATCACGAGACCTTCCGCGCCCCCGGCTCGAACCTGACGCCGACCCTGCTGGAGGCCGCGGAGATGGCGCGGGCGGATGGCCGGGATGATCTGTTGCGGCACGAGGCGCGCGCCAGGCTGCCGGGGCGCAGCTATCCGAACGGGGCGCATGTTGCCGAGGTCGTGATCGATTCCCACACCGGCGCGGTCACCGTGGACCGCTATACGGTCGTGGACGATTTCGGCAATCTGATCAATCCGATGCTGGCCGAGGGGCAGGTGCATGGCGGGGTGGCGCAGGGGATCGGGCAGGCCCTGTGCGAACATGTGGTGCACGATGCGGATGGGCAACTGCTCACGGCAACGTTCATGGACTATGCCTTGCCGCGCGCGGGCGACGTTCCCATGATAAGGTTTACCTCGGCGCCGGTGCCGTCCACGGCCAACCCGATGGGTATGAAGGGCTGTGGCGAGGCCGGCACGGTCGGGGCGCTGGCGGCCGTGGCGAACGCGGTGCAGGATGCGCTCTGGGATTGCGGGGTGAGGCAGGCCGACATGCCCTTCACGCCGCACAAGGTTTGGGAATTGTTGACGCATGGTACTGTCGCGGCTGAGTAGGAAGATCCTGGGATGGCTTGGACGGCCCCTGCGGTCCGAGCATTCCGCCGAGACGCGGCATCGCGAACCGCAGGCGCATGTCATCATCCTGGACGGCACCATGTCCACGCTGGAGCCGGGCCACGAAACCAATGCCGGCCAGACCTATCGGATGTGCTGCGAAATGGGCGGGCGGGTGTCGGTTTTCTATGAATCGGGCGTGCAGTGGAAGAGCTGGAAGACCACGCTGGACGTGCTGATGGGCCGGGGCATCAACCGGCAGATCCGCCGCGCCTACGGGTATCTCGCGTCCCGATACAAGCCGGGCGACAAGATCTTTCTGATCGGCTATTCGCGCGGCGCCTATGGCGTGCGCAGCCTGGCCGGGGTGATCGACGCCATCGGGCTGCTCAAGGCCGAGCACGCGACCGAACGGAACATCAAGCAGGCCTACCGGCATTATGAATGCAACGCGCTGGGCACGCATGCCGCCGAGTTCCGGCATCTGTTCTGCCATGCGGAAGTCGAGATCGAGATGATCGGGGTCTGGGACACCGTCAAGGCCCTGGGCCTGCGCCTGCCGTTGCTGTGGCGCTGGGCCGAGGAGCGGCACGCCTTTCACAACCATCATCTGGGCCGCAGCATCCGGCACGGCTATCAGGCGCTTGCCCTGAACGAAACGCGCCAGGTGTTCGAGCCGGTGATCTGGGATACCGCCTCGGATGATGTGGGGCATGTCGAACAGGTCTGGTTCCGGGGCACCCATGGCGATGTCGGCGGGCAGCTCGGCGGGTTCGAGGCGGCGCGGCCGCTGGCCAACATCCCGCTGATCTGGATGCTGGAGAATGCGGAACGGCACGGGCTGCCTCTGCCGGAAGACTGGCAGGCGCGGTTTCCGACCGATCCCGCCGCGCCGTCGGTGGGAACCTGGCGCGGCTGGGGCAAGATCTTTCTGCTGCGGGGTCGCCGCACGGTCGGCGGGGACCGGTCGGAGCGGCTGCACGAAACGGTGCGGCCGGAAAACCTGCCGGAGTGGGTTCAGGTTCCGGAGATCCAGTCGCACCCGGCGCAGTGACCGGCGGTCAGCCGCGCGGCAGGTTCAGCACGATGCAGGTCGTGGACCCGGTTGCGTAGAGCTTGCCGTCCTCGACGCCGCGGATCTCGCCATGCGCGACCCCCGTGGACCGGCCCACGTGGTCGGCCACGCCCAGGCATTCCACCTCGGTTCCCAGCGGGATGCCCCGGAGGATGTTGATCTTGTATTCCAGCGTCGTATAGGCCGCGCCGCGCGGGACGCGGGACTGCACGGCGCAGGCCATGGCGCTGTCCAGCAGCGTGCCGTACCAGCCCCCGTGCACCGCGCCCAGCGGGTTGCAGACATCGAGCGTGGGAGCGCCGCGAAAGGCGACGCGCCCTTCCTCGACCGAGTGCAGATAGTAGGACAGCGTCCGTGCGATGGGCGGGGCGGGCAGGGTGCCGTCCAGAATGCCCTGCAGAAACTCCAGCCCCGACATGTTCGCCATGTCCGCCGGGCCGAGCAGCTCGTCGATTGCCTTGGCGTAATGCATGTGCGCGTCCCCTCGTCGTTTCGAGGGAACGCTATCAGCCAGGTCCGGCCGGGCAAGATTTACGCGACGTTCTGCAGCGCGACTTTCGGCGTGACGCCCAGCGCGTGGCAGACATCGCGCGTCAGGTCCGGGCGGTTCAGCGTGTAGAAGTGCAGCTTGTCCACGCCGCCGTCGATCAGATCGGTGCAAAGCTCGGTGCAGAGCACGGTCGCCAGCAGATCCTCGCGGCCGTCGCGCACGGCCTTGTCGAAGGCGCTTTCGACCCAGTCCGGGATCCGGGTGCCGCAGCGTCGGGCGAAGTTGCGCGCGCCCTTCCAGTTCTCGATGGGCAGGATGCCGGGCGTGATCGGCTTGTCGATGCCGGCCTTTTCGCAGGCGTCGCGGAACCGGAAGAAGGTTTCGGCCTCGAAGAAGAACTGGGTCAGCGCCTCGTCCGCGCCGGCGTCCATCTTGGCCTTGAGCCAGTCCACGTTGGCGTCGAAATTCTCGGCCTCGGGGTGCACGTCGGGATAGGCGCCGACGCGGATCGAGAACTTGCCGGTATCGGCCAGCGCCTCGATCAGTTCGACCGAATGGGCAAATCCGCCGGGATGTGGCTGAAAGCTGCCCTCGCCCTTGGGCGGGTCGCCGCGCAGGGCGACGATGTCGGTCACGCCGACCTCGGCAAAGCTGTCGGCGATCTCCATGGTTTCCTCTTTCGTCGCGCGCACGCAGGTCAGATGCGCGGCGACATTGAGGCCCGAGGTCTTGTGCAGCGTCGCCACCGCATCCCGCGTCAGTTCGCGGGTGGTGCCGCAGGCGCCGTAGGTGACGGAGACAAATCGCGGGTCGAGCGGGGCCAGGGCGTGCACGGTGTCCCAAAGGCGAAATGACGCCTCAAGGGATTTGGGCGGAAAGAACTCAAAGGAAATCTGGGGCGCGGTCATCGGGTTTCTCATCGCTAAGGAATTGATCCCTTGTCGCATGTTCGGCATTGTGAGACAAACTCATATTACTCAAGAACAACATGAGTCATTCGCAGGTATGCACATCGAATTTCGTCATCTTCGCACCATCAAGGCGATCCACGAATGCGGCGGACTGGCCCGCGCGGCCGATCAGCTCAACATCACCCAGTCGGCTTTGAGCCATCAGATCAAGGGGTTGGAGGATCAGGCCGGCGTGGAACTGTTCCTGCGCCGGTCGAAGCCGATGAAGCTGTCGGCGGCGGGGTTGCGGTTGCTGCGGCTGGCCGAGCAGATCCTGCCGCAGGTCGAGGCGATGCAGGCCGAGTTCACCTCGCTGCGCGACGGCAAGGCCGGCCGGATGCATATCGCCATCGAATGCCATGCCTGTTTCGAATGGCTGTTCCCGGTTCTGGAGGCGTTCCGCAAGTCCTGGCCGGACGTGGATGTGGACATCCGCCCCGGCCTGGCCTTCGACGCGCTGCCGGCCCTGCAGAAGGAAGAGGTGGATCTGGTGGTCTCGTCGGATCCAGAGGATCTGCCGGGCGTCGAGTTCGTGGAACTGTTCGATTACAACCCCGTGTTCGTGGCCGCCTCGTCGCATCCGCTGGCCCAGAAGGACTTTGTCGAGGCCGAGGATTTCCGCGGCCAGACCCTGATCACCTATCCGGTCGAGCGCACGCGGCTGGACGTGTTCAGCCAGTTGCTGATCCCGGCACGGGTCGAGCCGGCGGTCATCCGGCAGGTGGAACTGACGGCGGTGATCCTGCTGCTGGTGGCGTCCAACCGGGGGATTTCGGTGCTGCCGGATTGGGTGGTGCGCGAGGTGAAATACAACTCGGATTATGTGACCCGGCCGTTGACCAGGAACGGCATCACCCGGCGGCTCTATGCGGCGGTCCGGTCGGAGGATCTGGAAAAACCCTATGTTCAGGAACTGGTGACGCTGGCGCGGAGCGAGGCCCGCAAGCTGCAGGCGCAATAGGCCGCGCGACAGGGCGGGCTCCTGGGGGCGGCCATGCGAATCTTGCCCTTGGCAAGGCCGGGTTGCGCCAGTATACGCGCGGTCTGACCGGACAGGAGCCTCACAGATGATTGGCAGCGCGAATCTCAACATCATGATCAAGGCCGCCCGCAAGGCGGGCCGCTCGCTGGTCAAGGACTTTCGCGAGGTCGAGAACCTTCAGGTGTCGATGAAGGGCGCGGGCGATTTCGTGTCCAGGGCCGACATCGCCGCCGAAAAGATCCTGAAAGAGGAACTGACGGGCGCCCGTCCGACCTATGGCTGGCTGGCCGAAGAGGGCGGCGGCACGGATGGCGAAGACCCGACCCGCCGCTGGATCGTCGATCCGCTGGACGGCACCACCAATTTCCTGCACGGGCTGCCGCATTGGGCGATCTCGATTGCCCTGGAGCACAAGGGCAAGATCGTGGCGGGCGTCATCTATGACCCGGCCAAGGACGAGATGTTCTTTGCCGAAAAGGGCGAAGGCGCGTGGATGAACGAAAGCCGCATCCGTGTCTCCGGCCGCCACCGGATGATCGAATCGATCTTCGCGACCGGCCTGCCCTTTGGAGGCCGCGCCGATCTGCCGGAAACGCTGCAGGATCTGGCCCGGCTGATGCCGGTCTGTTCCGGGGTGCGGCGCTGGGGCTCGGCGGCGCTGGACATGGCCTATGTGGCGGCGGGCCGCTACGAAGGGTTCTGGGAACGCCGCCTGAACGCGTGGGATCTGGCCGCCGGCATCATCATCGTGCGGGAAGCGGGCGGGCTGTGCGAGCCGCTCGATCCGCAGGGTGGCATCCTGTCGGACGGCGAGGTGATCTGCGCCAACGAGCCGATCTTTGACAGTTTTGCCAAGGTGATCCGCGGCTGAGCCGCAACGGGGCCGCGATTTCCGGGCTGCGCAGCTAGCGGTCCGACGGGTGGTTGACCCCGTCGGTCCAGGGAATGTCGCCGTGGGTCCGGGGATTGCCGCCTTCGATGCAGCCCAGGTTCACACCGCATTCCGCCGGGTCGGAGCGGCGCTGATGATAGAGGTAGATGCCGCAGGTCTTGCAGAAATGGTGCCGGGCGGTGTGGGTGCCCCAGGTGTAGAGCGTCAGGTTCTCGGCGCCCTTCAGGATCTTCAATGACGCGGTTGTCGCGGTGACGGCCGCCGCGCCGCGCCTGAGGCAGAACGAGCAGTCGCAGCGCGCGGCCGATGCGAGGCCCTGCGGAAACTCGGCCTCGATCTCGACGGCGCCGCAGTGGCAGCTGGCCTTGAGCCGGGTCATCGGCGCGGCACCCTTGGAATGCGCGACTGCGAGAGCTTGTACTTGTGCTCGGGATGCGGCGGACGCCCGTGCGTGCGCTCCCAGAACCGCGGCCCGCCGCGGCGGAGCCAGAGCGGGATGCAGAAGACGATCCCGATGAGGAAGCCGCCGGAATGCGCCCAATAGGCCACGCCGCCTTCGTCCGGGTTCGACGCGACGCTGCCGAGGAACTGCATCCCCAGCCAGACGCCCAGCATGATGAAGGCGGGGATGGTGAAGATGCGGACATAGACGATGAGGATCAGCAGGATATCGACCCGCGCCTTGGGAAACAGCAGCAGATAGCCCCCCATCACTCCGGCGATCGCCCCGGACGCGCCCACGGTGGGAACGACCGAACCGGGGGCGGACAGGACATGCGCGAGGCCGGCCAGGATGCCGCAGGCCAGGTAGAAGACCAGAAAGCCGACATGGCCCATCTCGTCCTCCAGATTGTCGCCGAAGATCCACAGAAACAGCATGTTGCCGGCCAGGTGCATCCAGCCGCCATGCAGGAACATGGATGTGAGCAGGGTCTGCAGATCCACGCCATCCGAGATCCGCGCCGGGATCACCGCGTAGTCGAAGAAAAAGCGGTTGATCCTGGGGATGTCGTGCAGGATGCCGACATAGCTGAGGAAGATCAGGATGTTGGCCGCAATCAGCGCATAGACGACATAGGGCGTGCGCCCGGACGGGTTGTGATCTCGGATCGGTATCATGAGGCGACGCTGGGCCTTTCGAGGCCCGGCGTCAAGTCACGCTATGCCGCACCGCCCAACAGCGCCGCGTTGCCGCCGGCGGCGGTGGTATCGACGCAGACATGGCGCTCGGCCAGAACGCGGGCCCGGTCGGGTCTGCCGGGGATCAGCGGCAGGATCGGACCCTTGCGGCGGGCCAGGTGGCGTTCGATCTCGCGCCCGGTCTCGGCGTCGCCCCACCACAAAACGCCCGAGATCCCCTCGATGTTTTCGAGCTTGTGCGGATCCAGCCGGCCGGTGGCGCAGATCGCGGTTCCGCCCAGGGCAAAGACGCTTTCCGCCTGCTGGCGCGCGGCCTCGTCCCCCGGACCCATGCACAAGAGTGGCGCGCGGGGAATTTCGCTCAGCCGGTTGGACTCGCCGGTCGGGCCGGGCAGGGTGGTGGTCCGGACCGCGGCGGGGGTTCCGGCGGGCGCGGGCAGGTCCGCCATGGTCCCGTCCCACTCGCCGCTGGCCTTCCGGCGGTCGGGCGCACAGAACCGGGCCAGATAGTTCGGCCCGCCGGCCTTGGGACCGGTGCCCGACAGGCCCTCGCCGCCGAAGGGCTGGCTGCCGACGATGGCGCCGATCTGGTTGCGGTTGACATAGATGTTGCCGGCATGCACCGCCTCGGTCACATGCTGCACCCGGTCGTCGATGCGGGTCTGCAGACCGAAGGTCAGGCCGTAGCCGGTGGCGTTGATGTCGGCGATCACCTGGTCGATCCGGTGCGAGGCGAACCGGGCCACGTGCAGGACCGGGCCGAAGATTTCTTCCTCCAGCGCACCGATGCCGGGAATCTCGATCATGGTCGGCGCGATGAAGGTGCCGTGCGGCGGCGGGTTGAGTTCCTTGAGAACCCGCCCTTCGGCCCGCGCCCTGGCGACATGCGCGGCGATGTCCTGCTGCGCGGCCGCGTCGATGACGGGGCCGCAATCGGTGGACAGATGCCACGGATCGCCCACGGTCAGCGCGTCCATCGCGCCGGCGAGCATGGTCAGCACATCCTCGGCTATATCCTCCTGCACATAGAGGCAGCGCAGGGCCGAGCACCGCTGGCCCGCCGAC
Organism: Ruegeria sp. BHSB196; assembly: GCF_059613135.1. Classification (NCBI taxonomy): domain Bacteria; kingdom Pseudomonadati; phylum Pseudomonadota; class Alphaproteobacteria; order Rhodobacterales; family Roseobacteraceae; genus Ruegeria; species Ruegeria sp. BHSB196. The sequence goes on along the minus strand of NZ_JBXWRY010000022.1, from coordinate 30,249 downwards.
TGGAACGCGCTTTCGATCACCGCCTGAACCGCCTGTTCCGGCAGCGCCGTGCTGTCCACGATCATGGCGTTGAGCCCGCCTGTCTCGGCGATCAGCGGCGTGCCGGGGCGCAGGTTTTCGGCCATGGCGCGGCGGATGCGCAGGGCGGTCTCGGTCGAGCCGGTGAAGGCGACGCCGTTGACCCGCGAATCGGAGGTGATCGCGGCCCCCACGATGCTGCCGCGCCCCGGAACCAGTTGCAGGGTCGCCGGCGGCACGCCCGCTTCGTGCATCAGCTGGACGGCGCGATGCGCGATCAGCGGGGTCTGGTCGGCCGGCTTGGCCAGCACCGCATTGCCCGCCGCCAGCGCCGCCGCCACCTGCCCGGTGAAGATGGCGAGCGGGAAGTTCCACGGGCTGATGCAGGAAAAGATGCCCGCCGGTTTGGCGTCCGGGCTGTTGGCGCCGTAGTAGCGCAGGAAATCCACCGCCTCGCGCAGCTCGGCCACCGCATCGGGAATGGACTTGCCGGCCTCGCGGGCCAGCAGGGCGAAGATCTCGCCGTAATTGGACTCGAACAGATCCGCCGCCTTGTTGAGGATCGCCGCCCGCTCGCTCGGCGGCGCTTCCCAGGTGTTGGCCAGCGCCAGAGCCATTTCGATGTCGTCCGGGCTGCACATCCGGACCTGACCGACCACGCTGCCGTCATTGGGGTTGGTGACGTCCCTGGCCGCCTCGGGCGCAGCCTCGCCGGCGAGCAGCGGGCCTGCCTCCCATCGATGATCCCGCCAGCGGCCCCGCGCCTCTTCGATCGCCGCCAGCGTCGGGGCGTGGTGCAGATCGAAACCCTTGGAATTGGCCCGTTCCGGCAGGAACAGTTCGGGTCCGGTCGGCAGCGGCCTGGCCGGTGTCGCGATCTGGTCGAACGGATCGGCGGCCACCGTTTCAGGCGGAACCTTTCCATCCACGATCTGGTTCACGAAGGAGCTGTTGGCGCCGTTTTCCAGCAACCGCCGCACCAGATAGGCCAGCAGGTCGCGATGCGCCCCCACCGGCGCATAGATGCGGCAGCGGGTGTTCTGGCGGTCCTTGACCAGCTGATGCAGCGTTTCGCCCATGCCGTGCAGGCGCTGGAATTCGAACGGCTGCCCGTCCGCCATGTGCAGGATCGCGCAGACGGTATGGGCGTTGTGGGTCGCGAATTGCGGATAGATCCGGTCGGTCATGCCCAGCAGCTTGCGGGCGTTGGCGATATAGGAAATGTCGCTGGCCGCCTTCTGCGTGAAGACCGGAAAGCCATCGACGCCGGCGACCTGCGCCCGCTTGATCTCGGTATCCCAGTAGGCGCCCTTGACCAGGCGCACCATCAGCTTGCGGTCGTAGCGTTCGGCCATGTCATGCAGCGTGTCCAGAACCAGCCCGGCGCGCGGGCCATAGGCCTGCACCACCACGCCGAACCCGTCCCACCCGGCCAGCGCCGGCTCGGCCAGCACCGCCTCGATCACCTGCAGCGACAGGGACAGGCGGTCGGCCTCTTCGGCGTCCACGTTCAGGCCCATGCCGGCGGCCTTGGCCAACAGCGCCAGCGCCCGCAGGCGCGGCACCAGCTCGTCCATCACGCGCTGTTCCTGCGCGACCTCATAGCGCGGGTGCAGCGCCGACAGCTTGACCGAGATGCCGGGGTTCTCGCGGATGTCCTGGTGCGTGCAGGCCTCGGCAATCGCGGCGATGGCGCGGGAATAGGACAGGTGATAGCGCGCGGCATCCGCCTCGGTGCGGGCCGCCTCGCCCAGCATGTCGTAGGAGTAGGTATAGCCCTTGGCCTCCATCCCGGCGGCGCGCTTCATGGCCGACTGGATTGTTTCGCCCAGAACGAACTGACGCCCCATTTCCTTCATCGCGCGGCCCACGGCGGTGCGGATCACCGGTTCGCCCAGGCGCTTGATCGCTCCGCGCAGGGCACTGACGGGCGAGGACTGATCGTCGTCCAGAACCTTGCCGGTCAGCATCAGCGCCCAGGTCGAGGCATTGACCAGCGGCGACGAGGAATGGCCCAGATGCTTGCCCCAGTCGGACGGCGCGATCTTGTCCTCGATCAGCGCGTCGATGGTGTCGGCGTCGGGCACGCGCAAGAGCGCCTCGGCCAGGCACATGAGCGCGACGCCTTCGTCGGTCGAAAGCCCGTATTCCGCCAGAAACACCTCCATCAGCCCCGGCGCGGTGCTGGAGCGGATGTCGCGCACCAGTTGCGCGGCCTCGGCGCAGATGGCGGCGCGGTCCGATGCGGACAGGGCGGCCTGTTCGATCAGCGCATCCAGGGTGGCGGTCTGATCGGCATAGGTCTGTGCGTCGATCTTCATGCGTAGCGCGTGGGTCATGGTCACTCCGGTCTTTTTGCGCACTATATCGCGAAAATTGCGGGACAATCGCCTGAATTTGGTAATAGTTGGGGTGTTCGTCCCGAAAACAAGAGCAAATGAGGTGCAAATGGACTCCCCGGATCTGGATCGCTTCGACCGTGCCATTCTCAGGGTTCTGGCCGAGGACGGGCGACTCTCGATCGCCGATCTGGCGCGGCGGATCGGCCTGTCGAAATCGCCGACTCAGACGCGGCTGCGGCGGCTGGAAAAGGAAGGGATCATCACCGGCTACCGCGCCCTGATCGACCCGATCCGGTTGGGGCTGGACCATGTCGCCTTTGTCGAGGTGAGGCTGACCGACACCCGCGAAAAGGCCCTGGCCGAGTTCAACGCCGCCGTCCGCCGGATCGGTGAGGTCGAGCAAGCCCATATGATCGCAAGCAATTTCGACTATCTGCTCAAGGTGCGCACCCGTTCGATGTCGGAATACCGCGCGGTGATGGCCGAAAAGATCTCGTCCCTGCCGCATGTGGCGAACACCTCGACATTCGTCGCGATGGAGGCGGTCAAAGAGGCCGGGCTGCTGGGCTCGCTCGAAAATGTGAGTTGACCGGCGGCGCGGAAGCGTCAGCATTGGGGCATGAAACCTGTCGCTGCCCTTGTCGTTGCGCCGATCCTGGCCGCTGGCGCTGCTTTGGCCGAACCCTGTCCCGAGGCGCCGGACCATTCGGCAAGTCTGGAACGTCTGATCACCGACATCCAGAAGGCGCAGACCGAGCAGGAGGCGCGGGTCATCTCGAACCAGATGTGGGAGTTCTGGGCGGATGCGCCGGACGAGCAGGCCCAGGCGATCCTGGACCGCGGCATGTCGCGCCGCGAAGCCTGGGATCTGCTGGGCGCGTTGCAGGATTTCGACAAGCTGGTCGAATACTGTCCGGATTATGCCGAGGGCTACAATCAGCGCGCCTTCGTCAATTTCCTGCGGCAGGACTTTCCGGCCGCGCTCGAGGATCTCGACCGGGCGCTGGAGCTGTCGCCGCGCCACATCGCGGCAATGAGCGGACGCGCCCTGACCCTGATGGGGCTCAAGCGGTTCGACGAGGCCCGCGATGTTCTGGCCGAGGCGCTGGAGCTGAACCCCTGGCTGCCCGAACGCGGCCTTGCGGCGCCCGGCGGCCCGCTGGCGCCCCGCGGGCAGGACATCTGAACGTCACACCCGAGAAATCCGCACCATCCGGCGGATAACGCGTTGAGCATCTTTTCCTGACTGAGTAGAGCTTGTGGAGCCACCGGCGCGATGCGGGCGTGATGGAATGGTAGACATATCGGACTTAAAATCCGAAGGGCCTAAGCCCGTGTGGGTTCGAGTCCCACCGCCCGCACCAGCCGGACACGGCTTTCCGGCTTTCCGGCTTTCCGCGCGCCGCCGGGTGCGGGTGTGCCGGGGAGCGCATGGCCGGCTTTCACGCCGATCTTGTCCACTCTGGTCCCCATCCCCATGAAAGAACCTTACCCGGCACCGCACCGAAGCTGGCGATCGCACCGGGCGACGGCTTGCGATTCGCGGCCAGGCTCTTGTGCGCCGGCGCCAATCCGCGATGCGCCGGTGCGGTCGCCGGCCGGAATGGGCGGAACCTGCGTCGATGAGGGCACCGACCGCGCCGGCGTTTTGTCGATCTCGTGAAACGCGCTATGCTTTTCGGCGTCGTTCGGGGTTCTTTTGGGGTGGCGCAATGGAAATCGACATGGCCCGCATCCGGCTGTTGCTGAGATGCCTCGAAAACGCCGGAGCCCCATCGGACAAGGTTGCGGGCGTTCTGGAACAATGCGGGCTGACCGAAACCGATCTTGCGCCATCGGTCAGCCGGGCCAGCGCAAAGACCGAGGCGCTGCTGGTCCGGGCGGCCTGTGACGCGCTTGGGGACATCACCTTCGCCGCACGGGCGGGCCTGACCTTTTCGCACTCCTCGACGCTCAACGCCTATATCAGCAAGTACTCCCGCAATCTGCGCGAGGCCATCGAATACACGTCCCGGTTTCACGACATCGTCGATCCGGCGCTCGCCTTCAGCCTGCGGATCTCGGGCAACTGCGCGTCCTTCGAGGCGGACTGGAAGGACGCCGGCTTTGCGCGCTATCACCGGCGCACCGAATTCCTGATGTTCACCGCGCTGGCCCGGATGCGGGAGGTCACGCAGACCGGTTTCTATCCGCTCGAAATGCGGTTTCAGCATCAGGTCGGCAGCGCCGCGGGGGCGTTCCAGAAGATCGGGGGATTCCCGGTCATCTTTGGGGCGGAGAAGATGGAGATCATGCTGTCCCATGCCTGTCTCGACCTGCCGATTCCCACATATGACATCAGCCTCAGGGAGCACCTGGTCGAATATGGCGAACGGCTGGTCGCGGATCAGAGGTCGCAGAAACAGTCGCTGCGGGCGCGGGTCGAGGGCCTGATCACCGCGTCGATGCCCGGACAGGTGATCTCCGCCGACGAGGCCGCGGCCAATCTGGGGATGAGTCCGCGCACCTTCGCCCGGCGCTTGCAGGCCGAGGGCGTCACCTTTCGCGACATCGTGGATGACCTGCGCTGCGATCTGGCCCAGACCTTCATCAAGGACGGCATGAGCCTGTCCGAGATCGCCTTTGCGCTGGGTTATGCCGATCAGGCCGCCTTTTCGACCGCGTTCAAACGCTGGACGGGCCAGCCCCCCAGCGCCTTTCGGGACCGGGTGGCGCAGCCGCTTGGCTGAAACCATCACGGGTGCGGTGTTTGCGGTGGCCGGGGGTCGTCGGTGTCGCCACCTCGCCCCGGCCTGTCCGCGAGTGGACAGGAGGCAAATGAGGACTGACTGGGTCTGGGGCTTGCGAATTCCCGCCAATCCCATGCGCGGGGGCGCCAACCGGACCGATCCGGCCGGGTCCGGGTTTCCGGCCTACACCTTCCAAAACCCGCATGTTATGGTGCCGCCGAAACTTCAGGGAGAGCAGGGTCATGCCATTGACGGTCAAGGACATGATGGACGCCGCAAATGCCGTCGTCGAACGCATCGACGGTGCCCGTGCGCAGGAGCTGGTGGCGGCGGGGGCGCTGTTGCTGGATGTGCGCGACGCGCCCGAGCTGGAGCGCACCGGGCGCGCCGCCGGGTCGCACCACATTCCGCGCGGCATGCTGGAATTCCGCGCCGATCCGGCCTCGCAATACCACGATCCCGAATTGCGGACGGATCGGGCGATCGTCCTGCATTGCGCCTCGGGCGGGCGCGCGGCGCTGGCGGGCAAGCTGCTCAAGGACATGGGCTATGCGCAGGTCTACAATCTGGGCGGTTTGAACGACTGGCGACAGGCCGGCGGTGACGTGATCGAGCCGGTCGATCCCGGCATGGGCGCGGCGTGATCTGACACAGGTCAAAGTCCGACATGTTCCAAAAGGGCTACAGAGCGGCCGGACACTAAGAAGAGGTTGACCGGCCATGATTCGACTTGCCGCCATTCTGTATTCCCTGATCGCAACCGCGCTGGCGGGATCGGGCGTGATCGCCGTCCTGGCCGCCGGTCTGGTGACGCTGCCGGCGATTCTGTGGGCGGCGGGGCTTGGCGCGCTGGTGGCCGCGCCGACCGCGTGGCTGGTGGCCAGACGGCTGTATCAGGGCTGACCGGTCGCCTCAGGCGTCGAGGAAGGTTCGGACCGCGGCTTCGAACTCACGGGGCTTTTCGGCATGCAGCCAATGGCCCGCGCCGGGGATTCGGGCGAATCGCGCACGGGGGAACAGCGCCCGTATCCCGTCCCGGTGTTCGGCCCGGACATAGTCCGAGGCCGCCCCCGACAGGAACAGGGCGGGGCCGTTCCAGTCCGAGTCGAACTGCGGAAAGCCCATGATCCGGGGCATTTCGGCGGCCAGACCGTCGAGGTTCAGACGCCAGCGCCTGCCGGTCAGGTCGAGGGATTGGGTGAAGAAGCTCTGGAGCGATTTTTCCACGCCCAGTTCGGCCAGCTGGGCCTCGGCGTCCGAGCGGCGCTCGACCCGGCCCAGATCGACGGCGCGCATCGCTTCGATATAGGGCATCTGGCTGTGCCCATAGGCCACCGGGGCGATGTCGGCCACCACCAGCTTGCGCACCAGCGCGCCATGGTTCAGGGCCAGCGCCATCGCCGCCTTGCCGCCCATCGAATGCCCCACCACATCCGCAAGACCGCCATGTTCCGCGATGACCTCGGCCAGATCTTCGGCCAGCGACGGATAATCGTGCCGGTCCGACCACGGGCTGAGCCCGTGGTTGCGCATGTCCACGGCGATCACGTGGCGCGCGTCCGAAAGGCGTTTGGCGATGACGCCCCAGTTGCGCGCCGACCCATAGAGGCCGTGCGCGATGAGAAGCGGGGGCGTGCCGCCGGGTGTCCCGTGATGAACCGTGTTCAGCATGATGCGGTGATACCCCTGTCCGTCGGCAACGGCCAGCCCCATTGAGGCCGGATTGCCCAGCGGTTAGACTGGCCCGTCAGGAGGCGAGACGTGAGCGACAAGACCCCGATCCAGGACCAGATTGCCGAAACGATCGGATTGCTGCGGGCCAAGCTCGGCGTCCGAGGCAAGACGCTGGCGGCATCGCTGAAACGCGCCCGGCACCGGCTGCCGCGCCGCATCTACGGTCAGGCCATGATTCTGGCGCGGGCCGAGCCGCTGGCGACCCATCCCAAACTGCGCCTGACCTTGGACACGCCCGCGTTGATGGGCGCGGCGCGCGAGGTGCAGGCGCATCTCAGGGCCATCGACCTGGCCGACCGGCGCAAGGGCTGGCTGCTTGGTATGCTGGGCGGTCTGGCCTTCAACATCCTTCTCTTGCTGGCCCTGCTCTTCGCCTTTCTCCGCTGGCAGGGTCTGATCTGAGCCGGCGTGTCCGGGGGGCCGGACCCCCCGAAAGGCAAAGAGGCGCCCGAAGGCGCCTCCGCGACCGTCGCGCGTTGCGACCTCAGAGGTTCGGATAGATCGGGAACCTCTGGCACAGCTCGGCCACTTCGGCGCGCACCTTGTCCTCGGCCGCGCTGTTGCCGTCCTCGCCATTGGCGGCGAGACCATCCACCACCTCGATGATCCAGTCCGCGATCTGGCGGAACTCAGTCTCGCCGAAGCCGCGCGTGGTGCCGGCGGGCGAGCCCAGACGGATGCCGCTGGTGACGGTCGGCTTTTCCGGGTCGAACGGAACGCCGTTCTTGTTGCAGGTGATATGCGCGCGGCCCAGCGCCTTTTCGGTGGCGTTGCCCTTGACGCCCTTGGGGCGCAGATCGACCAGCACCACATGGGTGTCGGTGCCGTGGGTCACGGTGTCCAGCCCGCCCTTGATCAGCTGATCGCTGAGCGCCTGCGCGTTGGTGACGACGTTCTTGATGTAGGTCTTGAACTCGGGGCGCAGCGCCTCGCCAAAGGCCACCGCCTTGGCGGCGATCACATGCATCAGCGGGCCGCCCTGGATGCCGGGAAAGATCGCCGAGTTGATCTTTTTCGCGATGGCTTCGTCATCGGTCAGGATCATGCCGCCGCGGGGGCCGCGCAGCGTCTTGTGCGTGGTGGTGGTGGCCACATGCGCGTGCGGGAAGGGCGAGGGGTGTTCGCCCGCCGCCACCAGACCGGCGATATGGGCCATGTCCACATGCAGGTAGGCGCCCACCATGTCGGCGATCTCGCGCATGCGGGCAAAGTCGATGACGCGCGGGATGGCCGAGCCGCCGGCGATGATCAGCTTGGGCTGGTGCTCTTTCGCCAGGGCTTCGATCTGGTCATAGTCGATCAGGTTGTCTTCTTTCCGCACGCCGTAGTGGATGGCGTTGAACCACTTGCCCGACTGGTTGGGCGCGGCGCCGTGGGTCAGGTGGCCGCCGGCATCCAGGCTCATGCCCAGAATGGTGTCGCCGGGTTTGATCAGCGCCTGGAACACGCCCTGGTTGGCCTGCGAGCCGGAATTCGGCTGGACGTTGGCAAAGCCGCAGCCAAACAGCTGCTTGGCCCGGTCGATCGCCAGATTCTCGGCGATATCGACGAACTGGCAGCCGCCATAATAGCGCCGGCCGGGATAGCCTTCGGCATATTTGTTGGTCATCACCGATCCCTGCGCCGCCATCACGGCGGCCGAAACGATGTTTTCCGAGGCGATCAGTTCGATTTCGTCGCGCTGACGGCCGAGTTCGGCGGTGATCGCGTTGAAGATCTCGGGATCCCGGTCCGCAAGGGACTGGGTGAAGAAACCGGTGTCACGAAGGTTGGCGTTCATGGGGGCTCCAAATGCTGGGGTCGGTTTGGCGGATTTCCTATAGGAAACCATCGCCCCGAGAAAGGCCGTAAAGCGACGATTTGGCCAACTGCGGCGTCAAGTCTGGCCTCTTGCGGAAAGGTATGTTTGTTTCGGAACCAAATGCGCAGCACCGGAAACCCGAAAAGATGAGCAAGAGAATCGCCTTTCTGGCCAGCGATGCCCCGGTGGCGCAGACCGCGCGGGCCGCCCTGATCGGCCGTTACGGAAACGCCGCGCCGCGCGACGCGGATGTGATCGTGGCCCTGGGCGGCGACGGCTACATGCTGCGGACGTTGCACAGCACGCAGCATCTGAACATTCCGGTCTACGGCATGAACCGCGGCACCATCGGATTCCTGATGAACGAGTACAACGAAACCGGGCTGCTGGAGCGGCTGGAGGCGGCCGAGGAAGAAATCATCAACCCGCTTGCGATGACGGCGATGGATCAGTCCGGCAAGCTGCACGAGGCGCTGGCGATCAACGAGGTTTCGCTGCTGCGGGCCGGTCCGCAGGCGGCGCGGCTCAAGATCACGGTGGACGGGCGGCTGCGGCTGGCCGAGCTGGTCTGCGACGGGGCGTTGCTGTCCACGCCCGCCGGCTCGACCGCCTACAACTATTCCGCCCATGGGCCGATCCTGCCCATCGGCTCGGACGTTCTGGCGCTGACCGCCATCGCCGCCTTTCGCCCGCGCCGGTGGCGCGGCGCCCTGTTGCCCAAGACCGCCCATGTGCGCTTCGATGTCATGGAGGCGGACAAGCGCCCGGTGATGGCCGATGCCGACTCGATCTCCATTCCCGACATCGACTGGGTCGAGATCCGCTCCGAACCCGCGATTTCCCACCGTATCCTGTTCGATCCGGGGCACGGGCTGGAGGAGCGTCTGATCTCGGAACAGTTCACATAAAGGTGAAGATTGCAGAAAATTTTCCGCCTATGTGAACCAGATCACAGGAAACCGCCGCGATTTCCTCTAGTTTGGAACTTGCCCGGAGTACACGTCCCGGTGGGAGTGAGTGGCCACCGAAACGACGTTGTTGAAGACGATTGCGCATGTTTCGCGCTGGCGGGGGTGGCTTTCTGACACGCCCGTCATGAAACTCCGGGAATATTTTATGACGGCAGGCCCCGGGCGCATGTCCCGGGGCTCATTTTTTGGCGCCTGTCCCTGGCTTGGGCCGGAACGGCCGCTCAGCCCATGACCTTCCACAGCGACTCGCACATCCGGCCGACCCGGGCCTCGATGGCCGCCGCGGCGTCCACCGCCAGATCCTCGCGCCAGCGCCGGGCCACGATCTGGACGCTGATCGGTTGCCGACCCGTCGGCAGTTCCGCCAGGCGCGCCGGGACGCAGGCCGCCGGAAGGCCGACATAGTTCATCGCATAGGAATAGACCGCGCAGCCCAGCACTTCGTGCACGCCTTCGGCGCCTTCCGTGTCGCGATCGGGTCCGAAGAACGGGTGCGGCAGGAACGGTGTCAGCACCAGCGGATAGTCCTGCGTGAACAGCGACCACTGGCGGGCATGGTGGCTCCGCTCGGCCATCGTCCGCAGCAGTTCAGGGCCGGTGAACGGGGGAAATTCCTGAAAATAGGTCTCGAACACCTTGCGGATCGTGTCCGAGCCATGCGCGTCCACGTCCGATTTCATCAGGGTCCAGACCTCGCCCATCAGCGCGCGGTACCCGGTGCGCCCGCAGTCGAACACGTCGGGCGGCTCGATCTCCTCGACCGCATAACCCGCGTCGGCCAGCGCATCGCGCGCCGTGTCCAGCGCCGCCTCGACCTCGGGGTGGAGATCGTAGCCGAACGTGTTTTTGGTGAACGCCACTTTGAGCGGCCCCTCCAGCGCCTCGCCGCGCCAGGGCAGGGGCACGTGGAACGGGTCGCGCGGGTCGGGGGCGATCAGGCTGGGCATGGACAGATGCAGGTCGCCGGCCGCGCGTGCGATCAGGCCCTGCACCGACATCGACTGCGCCAGCAGGCCGCGTTCGGCGGATTGGCTCGGGTTCCAGGCCGGGACGCGCCCCAGACCCGGCTTGACCGTGACCGCGCCGTTCGCCGCCGCCGGAAAGCGCAGGCTGCCGCCGATGTCGTTGCCATGGGCCAGCGCGCCGATCCCCGCCATCACCGCCGCGCCGGCGCCGCCCGACGATCCGCCCGCCGAGATGTGCCGCCCCCAGGGATTGTGGGTGCGTCCGAAAAGCGGGTTGTCGGTATCGGCGCGGAACGAGAATTCCGGCGTGTTGGTGCGCCCGATCACCACCGCCCCCGCCCGTTCCAGGTTGCACACCACCGGCGCGTCGTCGGGCGCGATCAGATCCTTCAGCGCGGCAACGCCGTTCGACGTCGCATATCCCTTCTGATCGACGTTGATCTTGATCGTCACCGGCACCCCGAAGAGCGGCCCGAGCGGCGCGCCGCCCGCCCTCAGCCTGTCGAGATGGCGGGCCCGGTCCAGCGCCGCGTCGGCGCAGCTGTCCACCACCGCGTTCAGGGCCGGGTTCACCGCCTCCATGCGGGCGACGGCCGCCGAAACGGCCGCCTCGGCGGTCACGTCGCCGGAACGGGTCGCGGCAGCCAGTTCGGTGGCGCTGAGCCGCCAGATATCCTGTGTGGTCATGATCGAAAGCTCCCGCGGTCAGGTTAGGACCGAGCGCCGTGAAATGCCAAGCGTTTGGACGTTTCCGACGCTGCGTCAACCGGGAATCGTGCTATTCTGCCGCCGGGCGATCCAGGGAGGGGAAGATGGCTCAGAACGACACCGCCTTTGCCGGCAGCATTCCCGACATCTACGACAGGTTTCTCGTCCCGCTGATCTTCGAGCACTACGCCGACGACATGGCGCGGCGCGTCACGGCACGGCCGGTCGCGGACGTGCTTGAGACGGCCGCGGGCAGCGGCGTGGTCACGCGCGCGCTGGCGCCGCTCTTGCCGGACACGGCGCGCTATGTGGTGACGGATCTCAACCCGCCGATGCTGGACCGGGCCAGGGCGGTGCAGGGCGCGGATGACCGCATCACCTGGCAGCCGGCGGATGCGCTGGACCTGCCGTTCGAGGACCGGAGTTTCGATGTCGTATGCTGTCAGTTCGGGGTGATGTTCTTTCCCGACCGGGTGCGCGGCTATGCCGAGGCGCGGCGGGTGCTGCGGCCGGACGGGCGGTTCGTGTTCAACGTCTGGGACGGGATCGAGCACAACGAGTTCGCCCAGGTCGTCACGCAGGTTGCTGCGACCCTGCTGCCCGCGGCGCCGCCGCATTTCCTGGCGCGCACGCCGCACGGGCACGGCAACCCCGAGCGGATACGGGCCGAACTGCAAAAGGCCGGATACCGGCAGATCGACATCGAAAAGGTCACCGCCACCAGCCGGGCGCCCGACCCGTCGCATCCGGCCATCGCCTATGTCCGGGGCACGCCGCTGTACGGAGAAATCGCGCCGCACGGCGAAAAGATGGTGGACAGGGTCGTGAACGCCGCCACCGAGGAAATCCGCGCCCGCTTTGGCGCGGGCGAGGTTGCGGCCCGGATGCAGGGCTATGTGGTCACGGCAAGCTGACCTTGCCTATTTCGCGTAGCCGATGGTCTGCAGCGCCGTTCTGATCTCGTCCAGGATGGCCGGGTCGTCGATGGTGGCGGGCATCTTGTAGTCCTTGCCATCCGCGATCGACACCATGGTGCCCCGCAGGATCTTGCCCGAGCGGGTCTTGGGCAAGCGGTCCACCACCACGGCCAGCTTGAACGCGGCCACCGGTCCGATCTTTTCCCGCACCAGCTTGACGACCTCCTGTGCGACCTCGCCGTGGTCCCGGTCGCACCCGCTGTTGAGACACAGGAAGCCGACGGGCAACTGACCCTTGAGATCGTCCGTCACCCCGATCACCGCGCATTCGGCGACATCGGGATGGCCGGCCAGAACCTCTTCCATGCCGCCGGTGGACAGCCGGTGACCGGCGACGTTGATCACGTCATCGGTGCGCGCCATGATGTAGAGATAGCCGTCCTCGTCGATCATCCCTGCATCGCCGGTCTCGTAATAGCCCGGGAACTGCTGCAGATAGGATTTCCGGAACCGCTCCTCGGCGTTCCAGAGCGTCGGCAGCGTGCCCGGCGGCAGCGGCAGCTTGACCGCGATCGCCCCCAACTCGCCCGGTTTCATCGGATGGCCGCCTTCGTCCAGGATCTGCACGTCATAGCCCGGCATCGGCTTGGCGGGCGAACCCAGCTTGGTCGGCAGTTCCTCGATCCCCAGCGGGTTGCCGGCGATGGCCCAGCCGGTTTCGGTCTGCCACCAGTGGTCGATCACCGGAACGTTCAAAGCCTTCTGCGCCCAGGTGATCGTGTCGGGATCGGCGCGCTCGCCGGCAAGAAAAAGCGCCTTGAGGCAGCCCAGGTCGTATTTCGCCAGCATCTCGGCCTTGGGATCCTCGCGCTTGACCGCGCGGATGGCGGTGGGGGCGGTGAAGAAGCTCTTGACCTTGTGCTCGGAGATCACCCGCCAGAAGGTACCGGCGTCGGGCGTGCCGACCGGCTTGCCCTCGAACACGATGGTGGTGTTGCCGTGGATCAGCGGCGCATAGCAGATATAGGAGTGACCGACGACCCAGCCCACATCCGAGGCCGCCCAGAACACGTCGCCGGGATCGACGTTGTAGATGTTCTTCATCGTCCAGTTCAGCGCCACCAGGTGCCCCGCCGTGGGCCGCACCACGCCCTTGGGCGCGCCGGTCGTGCCCGAGGTGTAGAGGATGTAGGCCGGATCGTTGCCCGCGACCGGCACGCATTCGGCCGGTTCCACGCCGTACTGGAAGCCGTGCCAGTTGAAATCGCGCCCCTCGACCAGCTTGGCCACTTCCTGTTCGCGCTGGAAGATGACGCAGAAATCGGGCTTGTGCCGGGCCATTTCGATGGCGCCGTCCAGCAGCGGTTTGTAGTGTACCACGCGCCCCGGCTCCATCCCGCAGGAGGCGGCGATGATCGCCTTGGGCTTTGCATCGTCGATCCGCACCGCCAGTTCGCTGCTGGCAAAGCCGCCGAACACCACCGAATGCACCGCCCCCAGCCGCGCGCAGGCCAGCATCGCCTCAAGCGCCTCGGGGATCATCGGCATGTAGATGATGACCCGGTCGCCTTTCTCGACGCCCTTGGCGCGCAGCGCGCCGGCCAGGGTGGCCACGCGGTTGCGCAGCTCGACATACGAAATTTCGCGCTTGGTATGGGTGATCGGGCTGTCGTAGATGATGGCGGTCTGCTCGCCGCGGCCGTTTTCCACATGCCGGTCCACGGCGTTCCAGCAGGTGTTCACCTCGGCATCGCAGAACCATTCGTAAAGCGGCGCGTTGTCGTCGAACAGCGCCTTGGACGGCGGCTTGACCCAGTCGATCCCTCTTGCGGCTTCCATCCAGAAGCCTTCGGGGTCGGCCCTCCAACCCTCATAGACGTCCTGATATCCCATGGCCTCCTCCTCGCGTTCGGGTTGCCGGTTGTGTTAGGCATCCCGGCCCGACCGGGCAAGCGGGACGAATGACGGCGCGTCAGTTTATCGCGAAAGAATTTGCATCCCTGCCCGGATCGGCCTGCAAATTTTTGCAAACACCCAGAAAATGCAGGGTGACGTGGAAAATGGTGCGGAGTTTGCAAAACTGCAAACCGATACCATGCAAATCCCCTCCCGCGGGATTCGGCGTCATCCCGACCGCTTGGCGTATCGCGGCAGCGTATCCTCGATGTTCAGCCAGTGCAGATGCTCGGAGTGGAACACGTGGAACTTGGGGGGCAGCGCATCCGGGTCTTCGGCGGTCGCGGTGTAGAGGTGGATGTTCACCGTGTCGCGCGCGGTGCGAAAGGCCATCTGCGTGCCGCAGGCGCCGCAGAACAGCCGTTCGACCCCGTCCGATGAATTGTAGATGCGCGGCTCTTCGCCCTGCCAGGTCACCGCGTCATGCGGCAGACCGAAAAACGCCGTGACCGGGGACGCGCAATTGCGGCGGCAGTCGGAACAATGGCAATAGCAGCTCCAGGCCACTTCGCCATCGCTTTCCCAGCGCACCGCACCACAGTGACAATGCCCCTTCATTCTGACCTCCCTCACAGGGCGGCCACCCAACCGGCCGCCTGGGTCAACCGTAATGCGCCACCGGCGTTCCGGCAATGGCGGCCATGTTCAGCAGGCCGCGCGCGGTGATCGACGGCGTGACGATGTGGGCCTTGTTGCCCATCCCCATCAGGATCGGCCCGACCTCGATCCCGTTGGCCTTGACCTTCAGGACGTTGCGCACCCCGCTGGCCGCGTCGGCATGGGCGAAGATCAGGATGTTGGCGGCCCCGTCCAGCCGGGAATTCGGGAAGATCCGCGCGCGCAGTTCCGGGTCCAGCGCGGTGTCCAGGTTCATCTCGCCCTCATAGGTGAAGTCGCGCGGCTTGCTGTCCAGAATGGCGATGGCATCGCGCAGGCGCTTGCCCGAGCCCTCGTTCTGGTTGCCGAACTGCGATTGCGAACAGAACGCGATCTTGGGCTCCAGGCCAAAGCGGCGCGCGTGCCGGGCGGCGCCCAGGGTGATCTCGGCCAGTTCCTCGGGATTGGGCAGTTGCCGCACATGCGTGTCGGCGATGAACAGCGGGCCGTCTTCGAGAATCATCAGCGACAAGGCGCCATGCGGGCGCAGGTCGCCGTCGTTCAGAACCTGTTCGACGTAGTTCAGATGCCAGCGGTACTCGCCGAAGGTGCCGCAGATCATGCTGTCGGCCTCGCCCCGCTGCACCATGATCGCGCCGATCGCGGTCGTGTTGGTGCGCATGATCGCCTTGGCCAGGTCCGGCGTCACCCCGCGCCGCTCCATGATCTGGTGGTACGACGTCCAGTAATCGTAGTAGCGCGGGTCGTTTTCCGGGTTCACGATCTGAAAATCGCGTCCGGGGCGCACGACCAGGCCGATCCGCTCGCACCGCGCCTCGATCACTTCGGGGCGGCCGATCAGGATGGGGGTTTCGGTGGTTTCCTCCAGGATCGCCTGCGCCGCCCGCAGCACCCGCTCGTCCTCGCCCTCGGCAAAGACGATGCGGCGCGCGGCGGCCGCGGCGGCTTCGAACACCGGGCGCATCAGCAGGGCCGACTTGAACACCGTCTGGTTGAGCTTTTCCTTGTAGGCTTCCAGATTGGCGATCGGCCGCCGCGCCACGCCGCTTTCCATGGCCGCCTTGGCGACCGAGGACGACACGACGCCGACCAGCCGCGGATCGAAGGGCTTGGGGATCAGATAGTCGGGTCCGAAGGTCAGCTGTTCGCCCTTGTAGGCCGCCGCCGCCTCGGCGCTGGTGGTGGCGCGGGCCAGGTCCGCGATTCCGTCCACGCAGGCGATCTGCATGGCGTCGTTGATCTCGGTCGCGCCGACATCCAGGGCGCCGCGGAAGATGAACGGGAAGCACAGCACGTTGTTGACCTGATTGGGCACGTCGCTGCGTCCGGTGGCGATGATCGCGTCCGGCGCGACCGCGCGCGCGGCCTCGGGCAGAATCTCGGGGGTCGGGTTGGCCAGGGCGAAGATGATCGGCCGATCCGCCATCTTCTTGACCATGTCGGGCTTGAGCACGTTGGGGCCGCTGAGACCCAGAAACAGGTCGGCGCCGTCGATCACCTGATCCAGCGTGCGCAGGTCGGTGTCCTGCGCAAAGGTGTCCTTGTGCGGGTTCATGTCCTCCTTGCGGCCGGCATAGACCAGCCCGTGAATGTCGCACAGCCAGATGTTCTCGCGCTTGACCCCCAGCTTGACCAGCATGTTGAGGCAGGCGATGCCCGCCGCGCCGCCGCCGGTCGAGACCACCTTGATCTGCTCAAAGGACTTTCCGGCCACGTGCAGCGCGTTCTTGGCCGCCGCGCCGACCACGATGGCGGTTCCGTGCTGGTCGTCGTGGAACACCGGGATGTTCATCCGCTCGCGGCACAGTTTCTCGACGACAAAGCAGTCGGGCGCCTTGATGTCTTCCAGGTTGATCGCGCCGAAGGTCGGCTCCAGCGCGCAGACGATATCGGCCAGCTTTTCGGGGTCGGGTTCGTTCACCTCGATGTCGAAACAGTCGATGCCCGCGAACTTCTTGAACAGGACCGCCTTGCCTTCCATCACCGGCTTGGCGGCCAGCGCGCCGATGTCGCCCAGGCCCAGCACCGCCGTGCCGTTCGAGACCACCGCCACCAGGTTGCCGCGCGCGGTATACCGTTCGGCATTGGCGGCTTCGTCCTTGATCTCGAGGCAGGCTTCGGCCACGCCGGGCGAATAGGCGCGCGACAGGTCGCGCCCGTTCGCCAACGGCTTGGTCGCCCTGATCTCCAGCTTGCCCGGCTTCGGAAACTCATGGTAGTCGAGAGCGGCCTGGCGCAGGCTTGAATTGTCGGACATCGCTGATTTCCCCCGGAAGATTTAGTTTAGTATTAAACTAGTTTTGACGGCGGGGAAACAGCCGAATTGGGGCCACGAGGACGCAGGCAGTTTCTTGCAAATCCGACCGCCCGGGGCCACTGTCCCGGCAACAGGAGGCCGCGATGACCGAAACCATAGCCGAGATGCGCCTGCCGACCAGGGAACTGCGCGACGACATTCCGTTCTTCACCGGGGTTCTGGGGATGCGGATGGACATGATCTATCCCGCCGACGATCCCCGGACGGCGGTGTTCTCGGGCCACGGTCTGCGCCTGCGCATCGAAAGGGACGCCCCCGAAGCGCCCGGCACGATCCGGATCCTGACCGATGATCCGGATGCCTTCGCCGGCGGCCGGCGCAGCCTCGTGGCCCCGAACGGCACGCGGGTCGAGATCGAAGAGCGCAACCCGCCGCTGGTCATGCCCGAAACGGTGCATTCCTTCGTGGTGCGCCGGCTCAAGGACCAGGCGCCGTGGATCATCGGGCGGGCGGGCATGCAGTACCGGGATCTGGTGCCCGACCGGCTGGGCGGATCGATCATCGCCAGCCACATCCGCATTCCCGACGGCGGCCCTGTCCCGGACGTGGTGCATTTCCACAAGGTCGGGTTCCAACTGATCTTCTGCATCCACGGCTGGGTCGATGTGGTCTACGAGGATCAGGGCGACCGGATGCGCCTGACGCCGGGCGACTGTTTCATCCAGCCGCCCGAGATCCGCCACCGCGTGCTCGAGGCCAGCGACAACGTGCAGGTGATCGAGATCGGCGTTCCGGCGGAACATGTCACCGAGATCGACCACGACATGGCGCTGCCCACGCCGCATCTCCGGCCCGAGCGGGAATGGCAGGGGCAACGGTTCGTCTATAACCGGGCCGCCGGAGCGGAGTGGAAGCCGTTCCGCCTGCCGGGATATGTCTGCCGCGACACCACGATCGCCGAGAACACCAGGGGCGTGGCCGGTGTGCAGGTCGTCCGGCGGGGCGAGGGGGAGCCGCAATGGGCCACCCATGACGCCGACATCCATTTCACCTTCGTCATGAGCGGCGCGGTGACGCTCGAGGGCGAGGGGCGCGACCCCTATCGCCTGGAACAGGGCGACGCCTTTGTCATCCCGCCGGGGATGCGCACCCGGCTGGCCAGCCCGTCAGACGACATCGAACTGCTGGAGGTGACGTTGCCGGGCGGCTTCCGGACCACCGTGGGACAGGCGGAAACCGGCTGTGGATAAGCCGTTTCGGGGGCTTCAATTTCCCCGCCCGTTTCCCTTACTCTAGGCCATTCTGACCAAGTGATCAAAAATCGGGAATCGCCATGGAACTCAAAGACGCCGCCCTCAAGGTCCGCGAAAACGCGCATGCGCCCTATTCCAACTTCAAGGTCGGGGCCGCGCTCCGCGCCGCCTCGGGCGCGGTCTATGCCGGGTGCAACGTCGAAAACGTGGCCTATCCCGAAGGCACCTGCGCCGAGGCCGGAGCGATTGCCGCCATGGTGGCGGCGGGCGAGCGCGAACTGACCGAAGTCTATGTGGTGGCCGAGTGCCCCGAGCCGGTGACGCCCTGCGGCGGATGCCGCCAGAAACTGGCGGAATTCGGCAAGGGCGACGTGGTCGTGACCATGGCGACGGTACAGGGCGCCGAACTCAGGATGACCATTTCCGAGCTTCTCCCCGGCGCTTTCGACACCTCGCACATGGCCGGGCGCTGACCCGATGGATGCCCGTTCGATCATCGCGAAACTGCGCCGGCACGAGGTGCCGACGGCCGACGAGTTGCACTGGTTCGCCCGGGGCCTGGCCGATGGCGGCGTCAGCGACGCGCAGGCCGGCGCCTTTGCCATGGCGGTCTGCATGGGCGGGCTGGGGCCGGAAGGCCGCGCCGCGCTGACGCTGGCGATGCGCGACAGCGGCGATGTGCTGCGCTGGGATCTGGACGGCCCGGTGGTGGACAAGCATTCGACCGGCGGGGTGGGCGATTGCGTCAGCCTGGTGCTGGCCCCGGCGCTGGCCGAATGCGGGGCCTATGTGCCGATGATCTCGGGGCGCGGGCTGGGCCATACCGGCGGCACGCTGGACAAGCTGGAATCCATTCCGGGCGTGACCACGCAGGTGTCGCAGGACCGCCTGACCCAGATTCTGCGCGACACCGGCGCGGCGATCGTCGGCGCGACGGCGCAGATCGCCCCGGCCGACAAGCGGCTTTATGCGATCCGCGACGTGACCGCGACGGTGGAGAGCCTCGACCTGATCACCGCCTCGATCCTGTCCAAGAAACTGGCGGCCAGCCCCGAGGCGCTGGTGCTGGATGTCAAGGTCGGCTCGGGCGCGTTCATGAAAACCATCGAGGAGGCGCGCAAGCTGGCCCTGGCGCTCAGCGAAACCGCAAACGCCGCCGGATGCCGGACCTCGGCCGTGGTCACGGACATGCATCAGCCGCTCGCCCCCGCGCTGGGCAACGCGCTGGAAGTGGCCGAGGTGATGAAGGTTCTGACCGGCAACGCGGATGCGCCGCTGGCCGAGCTTTCGGCGCATCTCGGCGGAGTCGTTCTGGCCGATGCCGAACTGGCGCCCGACGCCAGGGCCGGGCAGGAGAGGATCATCGACGTGATCCGCGACGGCCGCGCCGCGGACCGTTTTGGCCGGATGCTGGCCGCCGTGGGCGGGCCGGTCCGCTTCGTGGAGACCTGGGAGCGGTTCCTGCCAGAAGCGACGGTGATTCAGGAGGTGCCGGCCGAGCGGGCCGGGTACGTGACCGAAATCGACGGCGAGGCGCTGGGCCTTGCCGTCGTCGCGCTGGGCGGCGGGCGGCAGGTCGAAACCGATGTCATCGACCCCGCCGTCGGGCTTTCCGGCATCGTCCGGCTGGGCGACAGGATCGCCAAGGGGGCGCCGCTTGCGGTCGTGCACGCCGCGCGCGAGGACGCGGCCCGGCAGGCGGCCGCGGCCGTCCGCAACGCGATCCGGATCGGGGCCAAGCCCGCCGCCGCCGCGCAACTCGTTCACGAAAGGATCGGATCGTGACCCGCGCCTTTCTTGTGGTGATGGATTCCGTGGGCATCGGCGGCGCGCCCGATGCCGACCGGTTCTTCAACGGCGCCACGCCGGACACCGGGGCCAACACCGTGGCGCATATCGCGCAGGCCTGCGCCGAGGGGCGCGGCGACGACGGGCGCGCGGGGCCCCTGCGCCTGCCCAATCTCGATGTGCTGGGCCTTGGGGCGGCCACGCGGCTGGCCTCGGGCGAGGCCACGCCGGGCCTCGACGCAACGCCTTCGGGCCTCTGGGGCTGCGCCCGCGAGCACAGCCTGGGCAAGGACACGCCCTCGGGCCACTGGGAACTGGCCGGGCTGCCCGTGCCCTGGGACTGGCACTATTTTCCCGACACCCACCCCGCCTTTCCCGAGGATCTCAGCCGCGCCGCCGCGCAAGCCGCCGGAACCGACGGCATCCTCGGCAACTGCCACGCGCCCGGCACCGCCATCATCGAGCGGCTGGGCGCGGAACACCTGCGCACCGGCTGGCCCATCTGCTACACCTCGGCCGACAGCGTGTTCCAGATCGCCGCGCATGAGGAGCGTTTCGGCCTCGACCGGTTGCTGGAGATGTGCAGGGCGCTGGCCCCGCGCCTGCACGCCATGAAGGTCGGCCGCGTCATCGCCCGCCCCTTCGTGGGCACGCCCGAAACCGGCTTCACCCGCACCACCAACCGCAAGGATTTCGCCATCGTGCCGCCGGCGCCCGTCCTGACCAACTGGGCGCAGGATTTGGGGCGGCGGGTCCATGCGGTGGGCAAGATCGGCGACATCTTTTCGATGCAGGGGATCGACACCACCTGCAAGGGCGCGGATGCCGAACTGATGCAACACCTGTCCCGGCTGGTGGACGAGGCCGAGGACGGCAGCCTGACCTTTGCCAACTTCGTCGAATTCGACAGCGTCCATGGCCACCGCCGCGACATCGCCGGATACGCGCGCGCGCTGGAATGGTTCGACCGCGAAATCGGCGCGGTCCTGTCAAGGCTGCGGCCCGGCGACATGCTGCTGCTGACCGCCGATCACGGCAACGATCCGTCCTGGGTCGGCACCGACCACACGCGCGAACAGGCGCCGGTCCTGATCGCAGGGCGCGGGACCGGCGCGATCGGGCAGGTCGATTTCGCCGACGTGGCCGCCAGCGTCGCCGCCCATCTGGGCATCCCGTCGCAAGGGCCGGGGAGGAGCTTTCTGTGACCGTCGCCGACCTGCCCAAGATAGAATTGCACCTGCACCATGAAGGCGCGGCGCCGCCTGGGTTCATCCGCCAGCTGGCATTCGAAAAGCGCATCGACCTCAGCGGCATCTTCAAGCCCGACGGCACCTACGATTTCCGCGACTTCGCGCATTTCCTGCGCATCTACGAGGCCGCCTGCCAGGTGCTCACCACGCCCGAGGACTACCGCCGCCTGACGCTGGCCGTGCTGGAGCAGAGCGCGGAAAACGGCGTGGTCTATTCCGAAACCTTCCTCAGCCCCGATTTTTGCGGCGGCGGGGATGTGCGGGCCTGGCGCGACTATGTGGACGCGATCCGGGACGCAGCGGACGAGGCCGAGCGCAAGCTGGGCGTCACCCTGCGCGGCGTCGTCACCTGCGTCCGCCATTTCGGCCCCGACCAGGCCAAGCGCAGCGCCCTGTGCGCCGCCGAAACCGCCGGCGACTGGATCGTGGGTTTCGGCATGGGCGGCAACGAAACCTGCGGGCGCCAGGGCGACTTTTCCTGGGCCTTCGACTGCGCGCGCGAGGCCGGGCTGCGGCTGACCGCCCATGCCGGCGAGTTCGACGGCCCCCAAAGCGTGCGCGACGCAGTGCGCGCGCTGGGGGTCGAGCGCATCGGGCATGGCGTGCGGGCGGTCGAGGATGACGATCTGGTGCGGGAACTGGCGGATCGCGAGATCACGCTTGAGGTCTGCCCCGGCTCGAACGTGCGGCTGGGGCTCTACAAGGATTTCGCCGCGCATCCGATTGCCGCGCTGCGCGAGGCGGGCGTCAAGGTCACGGTTTCCACCGATGATCCGCCGTTTTTTCATACCACCCTGCGGCGCGAGTATGAGAAGCTGCACGCGGCGTTCGGCTGGCAGGCCGAGGATTTTGCCGCGCTCAACGCGACCGCGCTGAACGCAGCCTTTTGCGACGAAGACACCCGCAAGCGGGTCAAGAAGAGACTGGAGAAGACATGAGCGAACACCTGACCGTCGTCGATCACCCCCTGGTGCAGCACAAGCTGACGCTCATGCGGGACAAGAGCACCTCGACCGCCGGGTTCCGGCAGCTTCTGCGCGAAATCACCCTGCTTCTGGCCTATGAGATCACCCGCGAGATGCCGCTGACCACGCGCGCCATCGAAACCCCGCTGGAAGAGATGGACGCGCCGATCCTGGCCGGCAAGAAGCTGGCGCTGGTTTCGATCCTGCGGGCGGGCAACGGGATGCTCGACGGAGTGCTGGAACTGATTCCCTCGGCCCGGGTCGGGTTCGTCGGGCTCTACCGGGACGAAGAGACGCTGCAACCGGTGCAGTATTACTTCAAGGTGCCCGAAGGGCTTAAGGACCGGCTGGTGATCGCGGTCGATCCGATGCTGGCCACCGGCAACAGTTCCGCCGCCGCCGTGGACCTGCTGAAACAGGCCGGGGCGACCGACATCCGCTTCCTCTGCCTGCTGGCCGCGCCCGAGGGCGTGGCGCGGATGAAAGAGGCGCACCCGGACGTTCCGATCGTCACCGCCGCGCTCGACCGCGAACTCAACTCCAAGGGTTACATCATGCCCGGACTCGGCGATGCCGGCGACCGGATGTTCGGCACCAAGTGAGTGCGGCCGCTGGCGCGCCGGGTCAGCCGCCGCAGATGCTCTGCAACAGCACCCAGTCACGGTCCGGCAGCACCTGCTCCAGGCTGCGCCCGGCCATCGGGTCGGCTTCGATCAGTCCCAGAACCGTTTCGCCGGTCACGTCGCGCGCATAGGCGTAGGGCGTCGAGGGCAGGGCGGTCTGGGCAAAGACCGCCAGCAGGTCGTCGTCGGCCAGGCCGGGGCGGGGTTCGGCCAGCACCTGCTCGGCATAGCGGTCGAGGCTGTCGGGCGTCAACTCGCCGGTCGTCAGCAGCCGGAAGGCCGCCAGGGTGCCGGCCCGGTCCAGCAGATCGGCCAGCGGATCGGTTTGCGCGGCGCGGGCGCGTTCCGCCAGAACATAGCCCGCCGCCACCGCCGGATCCTCGTGATCTTCGATCAGCGCCCGGTTCAGCAGCACGACGCGCCCGGGCAGGATCAGGCTTTCCGCCAACCCGCCGGGCAGGATCACGATACGGCGCACGCCGGTCCGCTGCGCCAGCCGGTCAAGCACCGGCTGCGCGTCCTCGGACCGGCAGGCCCGGCCCGAGACCCGCTCGATCCGGCTCAGGATGGCGTTGCCGATTTCCTGCCGCTTGATCTCGGGCACGACCGAGACCGCGTGGCGCTGCATGGCCCCCGGCGCCCAGAGCGCCAGCACCGCCACCACAGCCAGGATCACCCCGGTCACGCTGACCCAGCGCAACCGGCCGGGATGCGGGCGCGCGCGTTCGATGGCGCGCTGCAGCCGGTCGATGGCCTCGATCATCGTGGTTTCCGAAGCCGCCAGTTCCAGCGTCTCGCCCGGATCGCCGTCGGGGTTGTAGATGGCCGGATAGGCGCCGGGATTCTGCCGTACCAGCGCCGCCAGCGACCAATGCGTCAGGGCGCGGTCGTTGAAGTCCGAAATCGTCAGGGTCGCCTCGCCGATCGACACGACGACCTCACGCCGCTGGTCTTCCGGCGTGGGCCGCCACAGACCGGTGGCCTCGATCCGTTGATACTGTTTCAGCGCCGTCATGCGGATGGATGATGCTCGTCTTCGTTTTTCTTTCAGGTTAGCACGGGATGCGCGAAGCCGGCAAACCGGTAGAAACCGTTGCGCCGCCGAAATTTTCGCGTACAGGTCAGATTCCGGCATCTGGTGTCGCGGCCCCTCCACCGCCGCGCCCGCAGGCAGGATAGCAAGGGACCATGCAGGCCATGGAAGTCAAGACCTCGCCGGTTGCGGCGTCGATGCTGATGGTCGCGGCGATGGCGATCATCGGCGTGATCGACAATTTCGTGATCCGGCTGGCCGAAACCATCGGGCTGTGGCAGTTCCACTTCACCCGCGCGCTGCTGATGCTGCCGCTGGTCGGCGGCCTGTCCCTGCTGGGCTTCGGCCACATCCGGCCGATCCGGCCCGGCATGGTCGCCCTGCGCAGCGTCCTGATCGCCACCGCCATGCTGTTCTATTTCAGCGCCCTGGCGTTCATGCCCATCGCGCAGGCGCTGGCCGGGCTGTTCACCTCGCCGATCTTCGTCCTGCTGATCTCGTCCGTCGCCATGGGGCAGCGGATCGGGCCCTGGCGCATTCTGGCGGTTCTGCTGGGATTCGCCGGCATCCTGTTCGTGCTGCAGCCCGATCCCGACGCCTTTGATGCCAAGGTTCTGATCCCCGTCGCCGGTGGGTTGTTCTACGCGCTGTCGGCGGTCGTGACCCGCGCCTATTGCGCCGGCGAAAGCACCGTGGCCCTGCTGGGCGCGATGGTCCTGACCCTGGGCGGCGCCGGGGCGTTGGGACTGGTGGGGTTCACCCTGTTCCCGGTCGAAGCCGCCGCAGGCCCGGCGGGCTTCGTGCTGCGCGGCTGGGTCTGGCCGATGGATCAGGCCGCGCCCTGGGTGGTGCTGCAGGCGGTCGGCTCGTCCATCGCCGTGTTCATGCTGATCAAGGCGTATCAGCTGGGCGAGCCGTCCTATGTCGCGGTGTTCGAGTATTCGGTGATGATCTTCGGCCCGCTCTTCGCCTGGGTCGCGCTGGGTCAGACCCTGGGCGTGCCGCAGATCGTCGGTGTCGGCCTGATCGCGGCGGCGGGCACGATCATCGCGCTGCGCTCGGGTTGAGGGTTCAGCTTGCGCCAAAACCGGGCTAGCGTGCCGCCATGATCATCTCGACCGGGCGCTCCTATGTCTTTGTCCATATTCCCAAGACCGGCGGCACTTCGCTGGCGCGGGCGCTGGAAGACCGGGCGATGAAGGATGACATCCTGCTGGGCGACACCCCCAAGGCCAAACGGCGCCGCAAGCGGGTCAAGGGCGTGCAGGCCCGCGGCCGGCTGTGGAAACACGCGACCCTTGCCGATATCGACGGGCTGGTATCGCTGGATACGCTGAAGGGCTTGTTCGCCTTCACGCTGGTGCGAAACCCCTGGGATCGCCTGGTCAGCTACTATCACTGGCTCAGGGTGCAGAGCTTTGACCATCCGGCGGTCGCATTGGCGCAGAGGCTCGATTTTCCTGCCTTCGTCCTGCATCCACAGACGCGCGAGTCGTTCCGGGCCAGCCCGGCGCGGTCCTACATGCTGCGGGCCGACGGGGTCGAGCAGTGTTCGGCCTATATCCGGCTGGAGCATTTCGACGAGGACGCCCAGCCGTTGATCCGCCATCTGGGCTTTGCCGTCGAGATGCCGCGCCTCAACGCCTCGGACCGCGGCACCGATTACCGCCGGTACTATTCATCGGCCACGGTGGACGCGGTTGCGGCGGCCTGCCGGGAAGACATCGCGCGGTTCGGATACCGGTTCGAGTGACCGGCGCGCGAACGCGCGCCGGTCCGAAGTGTCATGCGGCCTTCGCTTCGGGATCGAAACGGCCATAGAAGCTCTGGCCCTTCTCCGCCATCTCGCGCAGCAGCGGCGGGCAGGCGAACCTGTCGCCATATTTCGCGGCCAGCTGGTCGCACCGCTCGGCGGCATAGGGCGTACCGATGATGTCGAGCCAGCTCAGCGGGCCGCCCGACCAGGGGGCAAAGCCCCAGGCCAGGATCGCGCCCACATCGCCTTCGCGGATGTCTTCCAGCACGCCTTCCTCCAGCGCGCGGACCGCTTCCAGCACCTGCGCGAACATCAGGCGTTCCTGCACCTCGATCAGGTCGGGCTGATCCTCGGCCAGCGGGTATTTCTCCTGCAGGCCCTTCCAGTAGCCGACGCGCTTGCCCTTCTCGTCATAGTCGAAGAATCCCGCATTGGCCTTGCGGCCCAGACGGCCCTGTTCCTCCATCCAGAAGATCAGGTCGTCGGCCGGGCTTTCGGGATAGGCATCGCCCATCGCCGCCTTGGTCGCCCGCGCGATCTTGGCGCCAAGGTCGATCGAGGTCTCGTCGGTCAGCTGGATCGGCCCCACAGGGAAGCCGAGCTGGCGCGCCGCGTTGTCGATCAGCACCGGCGACACGCCTTCGGTGATCATCCGCGCGCCTTCGTTGACATATGGGATGATGCAGCGGTTGCAGTAGAAGAACCGCGCGTCGTTGACCACGATCGGCGTCTTGCGGATCTGGCGCACATAGTCCAGCGCCTTGGCCACCGCCCGGTCGCCGGTCTTCTTGCCCTTGATGATTTCCACCAGAAGCATCTTTTCCACCGGCGAGAAGAAGTGGATGCCGATGAACTGCTCGGGCCGCACCGACGCTTCGGCCAGACCGGTGATCGGCAGGGTCGAGGTGTTCGAGGCAAAGATGCAGTCCTCGGGAATGATCGCCTCGACCTTCTGGGTCATCTCGGCCTTCACCTTGGGATCTTCGAACACCGCCTCGATGATCAGGTCGCACCCGTCCAGCTTTTGCAGGTCGGGCGTGGCGGTGATGAGGTCCAGCATCGTCTCCTTCTTTTCCGCCGTGACCTTGCCGCGCTTGATGCCCTTGTCCAGATAGGCTTCGGTATAGGCCTTGCCCTTGTCGGCGGCGGCCTGATCGCGGTCGATCAGGATCACTTCCATACCGGCCTGGGCGCTGACCAGCGCGATGCCCGCGCCCATCATGCCCGCGCCCAGCACGCCGAGTTTCTTCACCCGCTGATCGGGGATGCCCTTGGGCCGCACCGCGCCCTTTTCCAGCGCCTCCTTGTTCAGGAACAGCGACCGGATCATCGCCGACGAGGACGGGTTCATCAGGATCGACGTGAACCACCGCGCCTCGATCCTCAGCGCGGTGTCGAAATCGACCAGCGCGCCTTCATAGATCGCGCTCAGCAGCGCCTTGGCGGCGGGGAACGCGCCCTGCGTCTTGCCGTTGACCATGGCATTGGCGCCGACGAAGGTCATGAACCCGGCCGGATGATACGGCGCGCCGCCCGGCATCTTGTAGCCTTTGGCGTCCCACGGCTTGACCAGGTCGGCATCCTTGGCGTTCAGCACCCATTCTTTGGCCGCCGCCACCGGATCGTCCGCCACGGCGTCGATCAGCTGCGCCCCCTTGGCCTTGGCCGGGTCCAGCATCTTGCCCTCCAGCAGGACCGGGGCCGCCGCCATCGCGCCGACCATGCGCGAAAAGCGCGTGGTGCCGCCGCCGCCGGGGAAGATTCCCAGCAGGATTTCCGGCAGTCCGATCTTGGATTTCGGGTTCGAGGTCATCACCCGATGGTGGCAGGCCAGCGCGATCTCGGTGCCGATGCCGGCACAGGTGCCGTTGATGGCGCAGGCCACGGGCTTGCCGCCCTTCTTGGTCTTGGGGTCCATGCCGGCCAATTCCAGCTTGCGCAGGATGTGGTGGCCGCCCATGACGAAGTTGAACAGCGCCTCGGCCGGGTTGTCGCCGGCCTCCTCGCGGATGGTCGCCAGCGTGTTCAGGTCCATGCCGCCGGCAAACGACCCTTCCTTGCCGCTGGTGATGACGATGCCCTTCACCTCGTCATCTTCCAGCGCCTGATCGACCAGCGCGCTCACCAGTTCGAACGCCTCGCGGGTCATGACGTTCATCGACTTGCCCTGGGCGTCCCAGGTGATGAAGGCGACGCCGTCGGCGTCCTTGGTCAGTGTGAAATCAGTCATTGTCATCTCCGATCTGATCAGCCGTCAGGGGGCTGCCGTCCTTGCGGGTAAAGCGCGCGCCATCGGCGTCCATCTTCACCATCATGTCCATGTCGCTGTAGTAAGCGGTTTCGGTCGGGGTGCGCGTGCCCACCACCAGAAAGGCGGCGGGCGCGTCGGTCTTGTTGATCAGGTGGTGACCGTTCGGATCACCGGCCGGAAAGGCGGCGCAGTCGCCGGGCGCCATCGGGTGTTCGCCTTGGTCGTCCACCAGCGCCAGCGCGCCTTCGGTGACCATGACGAACTCGTCCTGCTGCATGTGGTAGTGCCGCAGCGACGATTTCGCCCCCGGTTCCAGCCGCACCAGGTTCACGCCGAACTGGTTGAGTCCCCCGGCATCGCCCAGACGCAGGCTGCTGCGCCCCTCCATGGCGGCGCTCAGCTTGCCGGGATAGATCGAGCCGGTGCGGCGTTCGATCCGCGCAAGATCCAGTTTCGGCATCAGCTTGCCTCCTGCACCCTGGCGTGATCCCAGGGCTGCGCCTGCTCGGCAAAAAAGATGCGGTCGGGCGTTACCTGCGACGGGTCGTCCAAGGCACCTGCCAGAGCCATCACGATGCCCGGCGCCCGTGTCGTCGCGCCGTAGAGCGGCGATCCGCAGACCGGACAGAACACCTTGGTCACCGTGGTTCCGGCATCCGAGGCGCGGGTCCATTCCGCCGTTTCTCCGCTGACCTCGAACGCAGCGGCATCATGGCAGAACTGCACCGCGTGGCCCGAACCCGACATATGCTGGCAGGCGCGGCACTGGCAGAGGAAGGCGAAGTTCGGACTGCCCGACGCAGTGAACCGCACCCGTCCGCAAGCACAGCCGCCTGTCAGTCGCTCGGCCATGGTCAGACCCGCTCGACGATCGTCGCCGCGCCCATGCCCGACGCGATGCAGAGCGTGGCCAGACCGATTTCCTTGTCCTGCCGCTCCAACTCGTCCAGCAGGGTGCCGATGATCATCGCACCGGTGGCGCCCAGCGGATGGCCCATGGCGATCGAGCCGCCGTTGACGTTGACCTTGTCGGTGTCCACGTCGAACGCCTGCACGAAGCGCAGCACGACCGAGGCAAAGGCTTCGTTCACCTCGAACAGATCCAGATCGCCGATCTTCATGCCGGTTTCGGCCAGAATCTTTTCGGTCACAGGAACCGGGCCGGTCAGCATGATGGTCGGATCGGTGCCGATCTTGGCGGTGGCCTTGATGCGGGCGCGCGGTTTCAGGCCGTATTTCTCGCCGAATTCCTTGTTGCCGATCAGCACGGCCGCCGCCCCGTCCACGATGCCCGAGCTGTTGCCGGCATGATGGATGTGGTTGATCCGTTCCAGGTGCGGGTATTTCAGCATCGCGACCTTGTCGAAGCCCGGCATCTGCTCGCCCATCATCTGGAACGAGGGGTTCAGCGCGCCGAGGCTCTGCATGTCGGTCTCCGGCCGCATGTATTCGTCGCGGTCCAGAATGGTCAGCCCGTTCTGATCCTTGATGGTGATGACCGACTTGTCGAACCGGCCTTCCTCCCAGGCTTTGGCGGCGCGTTTCTGGGATTCAACCGCCAGCGCGTCGGCATCGTCGCGGCTGAAGCCGTATTCGGTGGCGATGATGTCGGCCGAGATGCCCTGCGGCACGAAATAGGTCTCCATCGCCAGCGACGGATCGACGGCGATCGCCGCCCCGTCGCTGCCCATGGCCACGCGGCCCATCATCTCGACCCCGCCGGCGATATAGGCCTCACCCGCGCCGCCCTTGACCTGGTTCGCGGCCAGGTTCACGGCCTCCATGCCGCTGGCGCAGAACCGGTTGATGGCGAGGCCGGGGATCGACTCGTCCAGGTCCGAGGCCAGCACCGCCGAGCGCGCCAGGCAGCCGCCCTGTTCCATCACCTGGGTGACGTTGCCCCAGATCACGTCCTCGACGGCGTGACCTTCCAGGTTGTTGCGCTCTTTCACCGCGTTCAGCGTCAGGGCCGACAGGCGCACCGAGGTCACCTCGTGCAGGCTGCCATCCTTGCGGCCCTTGCCGCGCGGGGTGCGCAGGGCGTCATAGATATAGGCTTCGGTCATCATGCTCTCCTTAAGCTCGATCCGACGGGTTGCCGGGCATCAGGTCATAGGGGGATTTCCAGCCGGGCTGCTCGGACAACCGTGTCAGCCAGGCGTCGATATTGGGCCACTCGGCGCGGTCGAAACCGAAGGGCTCGGGATAGTACAGGTATCCGCAACAGCTCAGATCGGCGTTGGTCACGCCATCGCCCACGATCCAGTCGCGGCCCTGAAGATGCGCGTCCAGCACCTGATAGGCCGCCTTCAGC